>NZ_JBEGED010000029.1:0-34434 GCF_040202885.1 Xanthomonas sp. WHRI 1810A | reverse complement strand
CGCGCTAGCCGCCCCAGGCCATGGATGGCCGTTGGCGGCGTGCCCACGGAGCGTCGCCGGAGTGAGGGAACCCGACGCAGGAGGGCCAAACCAGGAGCAAATGGTTTTGGTTACTTTTCCCGAAAGAAAAGTGACCCGCCGTAAGGGCGGAACCATAACAACAGCACATACAAATAACGGATATACACACGATCCGAGGTGGGTCAGCTAGACCGCAATCGCAGCCTCGCACGGGCTCGTCAGCTCCTATATGGATCGCGTGATCAGCGTGATCAGCGTAATAGGCGTGATCCGCGTGATCCGCGTGATCACCGCGCGCTTCACTCAACCCCAACAAAAAACCACTAATCATCCGGCCCCCTCAATCGTCTTGTAGAGAAGACCGCGCCACCGCGGCCCCACCACAACACGAGGGACACCCCATGAGCATCGACAGCGAAAACACCCAGTTCCGGGTCGTGATCAACCACGAAGAGCAGTACTCCCTCTGGCCCGACTACAAAGCCATCCCCGACGGCTGGAAAAGCGTCGGCATCGAAGGCAACAAACAGACCTGCCTGGACTACATCGAAGCCACCTGGACCGACATGCGCCCCCTGAGCCTGCGCAAGGCCATGGCCTGAATCGTCACCCACCGGAGCACCTTGCTGATGAACATGAGCAAGCTCACCCCGCAACCCCTGCACCTTGAAGACGGCTTCCCGCTGCGCGTCTACCCCGGCCAAGCCGGGGCGTCCATCGAAGCCGAGTTCGCCGCCCTGCGCGCCATCGTGGATGAACGCCTGGAACAGGACGGCGCCGTGCTGTTCAGCGGCTTCGCCACCGACGGCGCCGACGGTTTCCAGCGGTTTGCCTCAGCCTTCGGCCATCCGCTGCTCAACTACGAATTCGGCTCAACGCCCCGTACCCGGGTCACCGGCAAGGGCGTCTACACCTCCACCGAATACCCGGCCAACCGCTCCATCCCGCTGCACAACGAACAGGCCTACACCCAGGAATGGCCGATGCGCATCTGGTTCTACTGCGCCAAGGCCGCCGCGGTCGGCGGCGAGACCCCGATTGCCGACAGCCGCGAAGTGTTTCGCCGGATCAACCCGGCCCTGCGCAAGCGCTTTGAAGAAAAGCGTCTGATGTACGTGCGCAATTACGGCAACGGCCTGGACCTGACCTGGCAGCAGGTGTTCAACACCGAGCAGCGCCAAGCGGTCGAGGCGTATTGCCGGCCGCGTGGCATTCGCTGCGACTGGAACGAAGACGGCGACCTGCGCACCCGGCAGATCTGCCAGGGCGTGGCGCAGCATCCGCGCACCCGGGACTGGGTCTGGTTCAACCAGGCGCACCTGTTTCATTTGTCCAATCTGGACCTGGAGATGCAGGAAATCCTCCTCGACACCGTCGGCGAAGAAGGCCTGCCGCGTAACGTCTATTACGGCGACGGCAGCCCACTGGAAGACGACGTGCTGAGGGAAATCCGCAGCGTGCTCGACGCCTGCGAAGTGGTGTTTCCCTGGCAGACCGGCGACGTCCTGATGCTCGACAACATGCTCACCGCCCACTCGCGCAAGCCCTTCAGTGGCGAACGCAAGGTCGTGGTGGCGATGGCCGAAGGCGTCGATGGACGCACGCTTCACCCCCACTCATGAGTCTGAACACCATGCCCAAAACCAAGCTCGTCTACGTCTGGTCGCTGCGCAACGGCGCGGCGGACAAAGCCGGTCAGTACGTCGATTATCAAAACCAACAGCGCTACATGAAGTCGCCGCTGGAGCATCTGGTGCAGGCGCTCAACGACACGCCGCTGGGGGATATCTACTCGCTGGAAGGCGTGATCTGCGACGACAACCTCGATTCACCCCGGGACCGGGACAACCTCAAGGACTATGGCTTTGCGCCAGGGCAGGGCAGGCATTGGTTCTACCCGGCGGACCTGCGGGTGCAGGGGCGGCGGGTCAATGATTTGCTGGACAGCGTGCCGTCGAGCTATCGCGCCCTGCCGTTGGGGGACAGTGCCCGGGCGGCCGGCAAGTCCGATTTCGAACGCCGTCTGGGCGCGAAACTGCACGCCTTGAACGCGGACGTGGTGGTGCTGGACGGCCTGCTGGTGATCCTCGACGAGCTGGTGCGCGAGGGGGCGGACTTCCACCGCAAGATCGTCAACATCCATCCCGGCATCACGCGCCTGGAATCACCCTACGAACGGCGCGGCGCCTACGCCACCCTTGACGCGCTGTACGGCGCCCAGGGCAAGAAGGTGATCGACTGGCACACCCGTGAAACCGTTGACATCCCGGTGGTCGACATGACCGGTGCCTCGTTCCATTACGTGGACAACGGCATCGATTCCGGTGAAGTGATTTTCGACGTGCTGGACACCCCGATTGCCCCCACCGACACGATCCTCGAGATGCGCTGGAACAACTTCAACAACAGCCTGTTCCCCGCACTGGAGCAAGGCCTGATGGTGCTGGCCCGGCGAGGCGTTCATTAAGATGAAGGAAAGGCGCAGGGGTACGACCGGTTGATCCCCGCGCTGGCGCCGTTGTTCGTCGGTGAGTTCGCCGAGTACCGCAACGTCCTGACGCTCAAGGATGATCCCCGCCCGTCGCTGCCGCTGACCACCTTGCTCACCGCCGAGTGCTTCGATGTGCAACTGGCGCGTTTCGCCCGGCAGTACGGCGGCGGTGACCGGCGCGGGCTCGCGTCCATGTGGTCCAAGTATTACTTCATTCGGCTGATTCCGCCGGTGGTGGCGGCGTCGCTCATTCTTGATTGGCATGTACCGCTGGAGCCGGACCACATCGACGTCGTGCTCGACGAAAACGCCCTGCCTCAGGCGTTCAAACTGCCGCACCCCGGTCAGCGTCGACACAGCGTTTCGGGCGAACCCTTCGCCCGATTCGACGGCCTGATCGAAGGGCATCTGCGGCCCTTGATCAACACACTCGCCAGCCACGTGCGGGTGTCGCCCAAAGTGCTGTGGAGCAATGCCGGCAACTACTTCGAATGGCTGCTCGGCGTACTCGCCAAGGCCATGCCGAAGGCAGACCTGTCCGACGGTCATGCCTTGATCGCCGCGACCCACACCCCTGACGGTCGACGTAATCCGCTGTTCCAGCCCGTGCGTTATATAGAAGCGGACGGGCAGGAGGAACCGAGGCGCGAGCGCCGGGTGTGTTGTGTGCGTTATCTGGTGGGTGGTTTGGCGTGCTGCGGGAATTGCCCGCTGATTACCACTGGCAAGGGGCGGAGCGACGGGTATGAAATGTCGCCAGTACCTGCAGGTGACCGTTCCTGACGCGATACGGGATGACGCAGGAACCTTTAGTAACGATCCATTCTCGCGTACCGATGACTCGGCCTTCGCGACCGATGGAAGGGAACAAGGACAGTCGCTCCACGCCAGTGAAGATCGTCTCTGAAATCGTGCGGCTGCCGTTGGATTGTCTTGCGAGATACGGGTGGTGACGGCCCTGAGGTCGCTCAGGGCATCAACCGACCACTCAACCCGCATGCCGGGTCCAATCCATGTTCCTCAATGCCGCCACCTCCTCTTCGGTGGCAAATTCCCCGGCATCCGCCTGCTCAATGCCTTTGTTTATCCTGGCGACCTGCCAGGTTTCCCGCTCGACGTATTCGCGCAACGCATCAATGGCCAGGCACGACTTGCTTCTGCCGGTGGCCGTAGCGAGATCAGCCAAAGCGGCGGCAAGGTCGTCGGGTAAGCGCAATGACATCGTCGGCATGCAGGGATCTCCGTTTGCGATGCGTGTAATGCGCGGTACTACAACGTTATGCGTTGATGTGTGCAAGGGAGACTCCTGAGCGTTGGGAGATGGCTGATCAATGCTGCGAATCCTAACGGCGTATCTAATGGTGTGCAGTTGCTCAACGCCGTTTCGTCAGGACGGCTATGTCTGGCAGTGATGTAGGACGCCCGAAACTTTATTGAACTAAACCGAAAAGCCGGCATCACGTTGCCAGCATTTAGTTTCAAGATATGTGATCTAGAGCCGATACCCCTGAAAACCACAATGATCAGGAGGGCATTTTTCTCATGAAGTTGACCGTCAAAAGCAAGCTACTGTGTTTGGCCATCATTCCCGCGCTGCTGTTTGCGCTGATTATCAGCGGGCTGGCGTCGTGGATGCTGCAACGCAGTGCTGATCAGGAAATGCGTGAAACCCGTGACAGCCTGGTCCAGCGCAACCGCGCGGTCCTGAAAAGCTACGTGGACATCGCGCTCACCACCATCAAACCCCTGCACGATGCGTCGGCGAACGGCGACATGGCCGCTCGCGACCAGGCGTTGGCGCTTTTGAAGCCGGTGAAATTCGGCGACGACGGTTACTTCTTCGGCTACGACGGCAAGGGCGTGCGGGTGTTCCGTGGCGACAGCACTGCCGGCGTCGGCAAGAGCTTCTGGGACACCAAGGACCCGGACGGCACGTTCCACTACCAGACCTTTATCGAGGTCGCGAAAAACGGCAAGCATTACGTCGACTACGCCGCGCCGAAACCGGGTGAGGAGAGCGTGCAGGTGCCGAAACTGGGTTACACCGTTTACCTGGAGAAATGGGACCTGGCGCTGGGCAGCGCGATCAACATGGACGACATCGACGCGGCCATGGCACTGGAGCAGGCCACGGTCACCGCGCGCACCCGGGACATTCTGGGCAGTATCTTCCTGGCTACTCTGGTCTTGCTCCTCGTGACCGCCGCGGCCGGTGTCTGGACTGCCAATGGCATTGTGCGGCCGTTGCGTGTGCTCAAGACCAACCTGGATGACATCGCCGCCGGCGAGGGTGATCTGACCCACCGTCTGGCGATCACCAGCCACGATGAGCTGGGTGATCTGGCCGCATCGTTCAACCGCTTCATCGACAAGATCCACACCATGGTCCGTCAGGTGGCGCAGATGACCACCGACCTCGACGGTCTGGTGGAGCAGGCCACGCAGCAGACCCAACGTTCCGAGCAGGCGATGCAGCGTCAGCGCAACGAGACCGATCAGGTGGCGACCGCCATCAACGAAATGTCGTCCGCCGCCCAGGAAGTGGCCATGAGCGCCCAGCGTGCCGCCGAAGCCGCCTCCGAGACCGACCTGCAAGGCCACGCCGCACGCAAAGTGGTGGGCAGCAACATTCAGGGCATGAGCGCCCTGGTGTCGGATATCCGCCTGAGCGGCACCAGCCTGGACAACCTGCAGCAGGACGTGCGTTCCATCGTGTCGGTGCTGGACGTGATTCGCTCCATCGCCGAACAGACCAACCTGCTGGCCCTCAACGCTGCCATCGAAGCGGCCCGTGCCGGTGAAGCCGGTCGCGGGTTTGCGGTGGTGGCCGATGAAGTCCGCGCATTGGCCAGCCGCACCCAGACCAGCACCCAGGAAATCCAGGGCATGATCACCCGCCTTGAAGCCGGCACCACGGCCTCGGTCGCGGCCATGCGCCGTTCCACCGAAGCAGGCGAGGGCGCCAACAAGCAGACCAACGAAGTCGGCGTGTCGCTGGACTCCATCTCTGGCCTGATCGGTACCATCAACGCGATGAACGCACAGATCGCCAGCGCTGCGGAAGAGCAGACCTCGGTGGCCGAAGAAATCAACCGCAGCGTGCACCAGATCGCCGGCGCGGTGGAAAGCCTGGCCGACGAAACCGAGCAAAGCGCGCGCACCATGCGCGAGGTGTCGTCCCTGGGTACCAACCTCAGCCAGTTGGTCCGTCAATTCAAAATCTGATGAATCGTTTCAGCCTTTACACGCCTGGAAACAGGCAGCGGAACCTGCTTTAGTAACGCCCGTTTGCTTAGCTTGATCATGATTAGGCAGCGATCTAATAGCCGCGCCAGGCGCGGCAAACAATAAGAAAGACAGAAAAAAAAGAAGCACACCGTGTATAGACCCAGGAGTGAGTAAACGATGTCTGATGACGATACTTCCCCAGGGCGCCGCGATTTTCTACGCAAGTCGCTGACGCTGATTCCCGTTGTAACCCTGGCCAGTGCCGGCCTTCCCACCGCTACCTTCGCCCAGACCCCGGCGAGCGACGCCCAGCAAGGCGCGCAACCTTCCAGCAAGACCGATGACTACAAACCGACGTTTTTCACCCCCGAAGAGTGGGCGTTCGTGTTTGCCGCCTGCGACCGTTTGATCCCGTCCGATCACGTCGGGCCCGGCGCCATGGAGCTGGGCGTGCCGGAGTTTCTCGACCGCCACATGCAGACTCCCTACGCCAACGGCGGCATCTGGTACATGCAGGGCCCGTTTCTCGATGCAGCGCCCGAGTTCGGTTACCAGGGCCGCCTGACCCTGCGCGAGCTGCTGCGGGTCGGCATCAAGGCGTTTGACGCCAGCTGCAAAAAGAGCTTCTCCGGCAAGACCTTTGCCCAGCTCACGACGGCGCAGCAGGAAGACCTGCTCAAGTCCGCCGAGAGCGGCAAGCTGGTGATGGAGGAGGTGTCGTCGAAGCTGTTCTTCACCAACCTGCTCTCCGAAGTACGCAACGGCTACTTCGCTGACCCTTCACACGGCGGCAACAAGAACATGGGCGCGTGGAAGATGATCGGTTATCCCGGCATGCGCGCCGATTACATGGACTGGATCACGGTGCGGGACAAGCCGTATCCGTTGCCCCCGGTCGATCTGGCCGGACGGAGGGGTTGAGCATGGCGAACGTTAAACCGAAAGTAGACGCTGTCATTGTCGGCATGGGTTGGACCGGCGCCATCATGGCCAAGGAACTCACCGACGCAGGCCTGCACGTTGTTGTGCTGGAGCGGGGTGCCGACCGCGACACCCAACCCGATTTCGCTTACCCCAAAGTGGTCGATGAGCTGGAAGGCTCGGTGCACCGTCGCTACCTGCAAAGCCTGTCGCAGGAAACGGTCACCGTGCGCCACAACCTGACGTCCACCGCCGTGCCGTATCGGCAGATGGGCTCGTTCAAGCCGGGCACCGGTGTGGGCGGCGCGGGCAGTCACTGGTCCGGTTGCCACTTCCGCGCGCTGCCCGAAGACCTGAAGCTGCGCAGCAATGTCGAGCAGCGCTACGGCGCCAAGTTCATCCCCGCCGACATGACGATCCAGGATTTCCCGGTCACGTACGAGGAGCTGGAACCGCACTTCGATCACTTCGAATACGTCTGCGGCACGTCCGGCAAGGCCGGTGTGATTCAAGGCGCCACCCAGGCCGGCGGCAACCCGTTCGAAGGCTCGCGTTCGCGGGAATTCCCGTTGGGCCCCAACCCCAATTACCTCGGCGCCGAGATGTTCTACAAAGGCGCCCGGGAGATGGGCTGGAACCCGTATCCGATCCCTGCTTCCAACGCCTCGGCACCCTACGTCAACCCCTACGGTTGCCAGATGGGCCCGTGCAACGCCTGTGGTTTCTGCAGCGATTACGGTTGCCTGAACTACTCCAAGGCCAGCCCCAACATCAGCATTCTGCCGGTGCTGCGCACGCGCAAGAACTTCGAGATGCGCACCAACTCGCAGGTGCTTAAAGTAAACCTTGACAGCGATGGCAAGAAGGCCACCGGCGTGACGTACCTGGATGCTCAGGGCCGTGAAGTCGAGCAGCAGGCGGACCTTGTCCTGCTGTGCGCGTTCTCGCTGTTCAACGTGCACTTGATGCTGCTGTCCGGCATCGGCAAGCCGTATGACCCGGAGACCAACGAAGGCACCATCGGCCGCAATTACTCGTACCAGAACCTTAACCGCGTGGTGCTGTTTTTCGGCAAGGAAGTGCAGGCCAACCAGTTCATCGGGATCGGTGGCGCGGGCACGACCATGGACAACCTCAACGGCAACCAGCTGGACAACGCCAAGGCCGGTTTTGTCGGCGGCGGCGTCATCTGGGCGCGCCAACCCGGCGCCGGGCCGGTGCGCGGCGTCAACGTGCCACCGGGCACGCCGAACTGGGGCACCCAGTGGAAACAGGCGGCGAGCGATGCGTTCCGTCACTCGTTCTACTTCGAAGTGCAAGGCGCGTGCATGTCGTACCGTCAGCATTATCTGAGCCTGGACCCGACCTACAAGGACGGCTTCGGTCGGCCCCTGTTGCGCATGAACTTCGACTGGCACGACAACGAGATCAAGGCCTCGCAGTTCCTGGTGGGCAAGGCGCTGGAGATGTCGAAAATCCTCAACCCGACGGCGATGGCGGGCGACGCCAAGAAACCGGGCGAGCATTACAACATCACCAAGTACCAGAGCACTCACACCTGCGGCGGCGCGATCATGGGCAGCGACCCGAAAACCTCGGCGCTGAACCGTTACCTGCAATCGTGGGACGTGCACAACGTGTTCGCCATCGGGGCCAACGCGTTCCCGCAAAACAACGGCTATAACCCGACCGGGATGGTGGGCGCGCTGGCGTATTGGTCGGCAACGGCCATTCGCGAGCAGTACCTGAAAAACCCCGGCCCGCTGGTTCAGGCATAAGGAGAGCGACCCATGAAAAAGTTTCTCTTGAGCCTGGTTGCACTGGGCGTTGTGGTCCTGGTCGTGTTGCTGGCCGTTGCGTTCTGGCCGACCCACACCCGGGCGTTGCAGGCCGCACCGGAGGCCGAGCAGGCCGCGTTGATCGAAAAAGGCCGTTACCTGGCAGACGCCGGCGATTGCACGGCTTGCCACACCGCCAAGGGCGGCAAACCGTTCGCGGGCGGTCTGCCGATTGCCTCGCCCATCGGCACGCTCTACAGCAGCAACATCACGCCGGACAAAGCGTCGGGCATCGGCGGTTACTCGCTGGATGACTTCGACCGGGCCATCCGTCATGGCATCGCTGCCAATGGCGACAGCCTGTACCCGGCCATGCCGTATCCGGCCTACGCCAAGGTCAGCGATGACGACATGCGGGCGCTGTACGCGTACTTCATGCACGGCGTCGAGCCGGTGGGTGTGATCAACCGCGTCAATGACGTGCCGTGGCCGTTGTCCATGCGCTGGCCGTTGGCAATCTGGCGCAAGACCTTCGCGCCGGACCCGGATGCCGTGGCGTTCAAAGCCGATGGCTACAAGGACGCCGAGGTCGCGCGCGGTGCGTATCTGGTGCAGGGCCTGGGCCACTGCGGCAGCTGCCACACCCCACGGGCCTTGACCTTGCAGGAAAAGGCGCTGGACGAGTCGAGCCCGATCTACCTGTCCGGTGGGCCGGTGATCGACGGCTGGCTGGCGGTCAACCTGCGCGGTAATCCGGCGGACGGCCTGGGCGCCTGGAGCAAGGACGACATCCTCGATACCTTGCGCAGTGCGCGCAGTGCGACCCATGCGGTATTGGGCGGGGCCATGGGCGATGTGGTGGTGCACAGCACGCAGCACCTCAACGATGGCGACCTCCAGGCCGTGGCGGCGTACCTGAAAACCTTGCCGGCCAGCGAGCGTCAGGTGTCGAGCTTCAAGGCTGATCCCGCCACGGCGAAAGCCCTGGCCAACGGTCAGGAAGGCAGTCGCGGTGCCGAGCTGTATGTCGACAACTGCTCGGCCTGCCACCGCACCGACGGTCAGGGCTACCAGCGGGTGTTCCCGAAGATCGCCGGCAACTCGTCGGTGCTGTCGGAAGACCCGGTGTCGATGATTCGTCTGGTGTTGGCCGGCAGCAAGTTGCCGGCAACCGCCACCGCACCGTCGGAACTGGGCATGCCCGGTTTCGCCTGGCGGATGTCGGATGAAGAAGTGGCGCAACTGCTGACCTTCGTGCGCAGCAGTTGGGGCAACCAGGCGCCGGCGGTGAAGGCCGATCAGGTGAAGGCACTGCGGGCGACCTTGCCGCAGGAATCACCGGCGGTGTCGCGTACCGATATCGCCAAGCCATGATGTAGGCCTTTGTAGGAGCGCGCTTGCCCGCGATAGCGTTGTGTCAGACTACCCCGTTGTCGCAGACACACCGCCATCGCGGGCAAGCGCGCTCCTACAGGTTTTCGATTACCCCTGCACAACCATTTGCTCCTGCACCCCCAACCCCTCAACCCCCAACCGCATGCGCTGACCCGCGCGCAGATAAACCGGCTCAGGCTTGACCCCCATTCCCACGCCTGGCGGGGTACCGGTGGAAATCACGTCGCCCGGTTGCAGGCTCATGAACTGGCTGAGGTAACTCACCAGCTTCGGGATCTGGAAAATCATGGTGCGGGTGTTGCCGTTCTGATAGCGCTTGCCGTCCACTTCCAGCCACAGATCGAGCTGGTGCGGATCGGCGATCTCATCCTGGGTCACCAGCCACGGGCCCAGCGGTCCGAAGGTGTCGCAGCCCTTGCCCTTGTCCCATGTGCCGCCGCGTTCCATCTGGAATTCACGCTCGGACACGTCGTTGATCACGCAATACCCTGCCACGTGATGCATGGCGTCTTTCTCCTCGATGTACCGCCCACCCAGACCGATCACCACCCCCAGCTCCACCTCCCAGTCGGCCTTCGTCGAGTGACGCGGAATCTCGACGTTGTCGTTGGGGCCAATGATGCTGCTGGTCCATTTGTTGAAAATGATCGGTTCTTTGGGGATGTCGGAGCCGGTTTCGGCGGCGTGGTCGGCGTAGTTCAGACCGATGCCGATGAGCTTGCCCACGTTCGCGACGCACGGTCCCAGACGCGGATTGCCCTCGATCAGCGGCAGTGATTCAGGGTCCAGCGCCTTGAGGGTGTCGAGGCTGGCAGGGCTGAGGAAGGCGCCGGACAGATCGGCAATGTACCCGGACAGATCGCGAATCCCGCCGGTACTGTCGAGCAGGGCGGGCCGTTCCTGGCCTTTTTCGCCGTAACGCAGAAGCTTCATGGGGTGTCCTCGTAGGAATCGGCTTGAACCTGTAGGAGCTGACGAGCCGCCGAAGGCTGCGATGCAATTTACCTGACAAACCGCAATCGCAGCCTTCGGCAGCTCGTCAGCTCCTACAAGACGGAGTTGCTCCGACCCATATTACCCATCCGTCGACCGCGTCAGTGCTTCCCACTGGTCAATTTCCGCATTCAACTGCGCCAGCTTCTCACGCACCAGCTTCAGTGCGTCACTGCCGAGCAACAGGTGCGCGGGCGGGTTGTCGCTGGCGATCAGCTGCAAGATGGCCTGCGCCGCTTTGACCGGGTCACCCAACTGCTTGCCGCTTTTCTCTTCCCGCGCCTGGCGAATGGGGTCAAACAGCGCGTCGTAATCGGCAATCTGCCGGGGCGAGCGCTGCATGGAACGACCGGCCCAATCGGTGCGGAACGAGCCTGGCGCCACGGCGGTGACGAACACGCCAAAGGGTTTGAGCTCCTTGCTCAGGGTCTCGGAAATACCTTCCAGCGCGAACTTGCTGCCGCAATAGTAGGCGATGCCGGGCATTGTCAGGTGGCCCCCCATGGAGGTGATGTTGATGATGTGTCCGCGTCGGCGCTGGCGGAACAGCGGCACGAAGGCCTTGGTGACGGCCACGGCGCCGAACACGTTGACGTCGAACTGGCGACGCATCGCTTCAAGGGGCGATTCTTCGAACACCCCCTCATGGCCATAACCGGCATTGTTGACCAACACATCCACCGGGCCAAACGCCTGGTCGGCCTGGCTGATGGCCGCGTCGATGGCCGCAAAATCGGTGACGTCCAGCAACACGCCGTGGGCGTCGGACGATTGCGCCTCGAAGGCCTGCAGCGCCTCGGCGTCACGCAGGGTGCCGATCACGCAATGCCCGGCCGCCAGCGCCTGTTGCGCCAGTGCCTGGCCGAAGCCGCTGCTGACGCCAGTGATAAACAGGGTTTTTTTCGTGCTCATGTCGAGTGCCTCGCTCAAGTCGGTGGCCTCATCTTTGCGTTGATGAGAGACATGCCCATGGTAGGAGCGGTGTACCGTCATGCGAAGGTGCAGAGCTCCCCCATGTTTGCCTATTCCTGCCATCGGGCTGGATTTTTCCGCGCCAGCGGCACAAGGTGTTCAAACCCACCTGACCGGCCCCTTGCCCATGACGACGCGTCATCCCATCCCCGATCAACGCCAGCAGCGCATCATTACACTGCTGGAAAAGCTGGCCCCGGACGAAGGCTACACCCTCACGGCGTTTCCCCACGTTCGGCTGCTGCGCTCGAACCGGCCGCTGGAACGGGCGCCGGTGCTGTACGACCCCGGTATCGTGATGGTCTGCCAGGGGCGGAAAATCGGGCATTGGGGTGACGAAACTTTTGTCTACGACGCCCAGCAATGCCTGGTGGTGTCGGTGCCGGTGCCGTTCACCATGGCCACTGATGCCAGTGCGGAAGAACCGTTGCTGGCGGTGTATTTTCATCTGGATTTTGTCCTGGCCGCCGAGTTGATCCTGCAGCTGGACGAACACCGTCCGCAGGCGACGGCCTTGCCTAAAGGTATGCACGCCTCGCCCATGGACGATGGCCTGAAAGACGCGCTGCTGCGTTTTCTTGAGGCGATGCATTCACCGCTGGAAGGCGCCATTCTCGGTCCGGGGTTGCTGCGGGAACTCTACTTCAGGATTCTGATGGGCGCGCAGGGCGGGTCACTGCGGGCCGCGCTGGAGGAACAGGGACGCTTCGGTCGGGTGTCCAAGGCGATCCGCAAGATCCACAGCAGTTTTGATCAGGCGCTGGACGTCGAGCGCCTGGCCGGCGAAGCCAACATGAGCGTCACGCGGTTTCACGCGCATTTCAAAGCCGTGACCCACACCTCGCCCATGCAGTACCTGAAGTCCACCCGCCTGCACCAGGCGCGGCTGTTGATGCTGCGCAACGGCATGACCGCGTCAGTGGCGTCCGCCGCGGTGGGCTACGAAAGCCCCTCGCAGTTCAGCCGGGAATTCAAAAGACTGTTCGGCCGCACGCCCACCGATGAAGTCGCGCGGTTGCAGGACTCGTTTGCGCTGCCAGCGCAGGTGAACTCGGCGTATGTGTCGTCGCATTAGGTCGAACGCGATTAATTGTAGGAGCGCGCTTGCCCGCGATTGCGTTGCGTCTGACAACGTTTCATTAACTGACAAACCGCTATCGCGGGCAGGCGCGCTACTACAGGGAGGAGGCGTGCACTCACGCCGTATTCTTCGTCACCAACCGCAACCCGCTCGCCACGCTGCCGACCGCCGCGAAGCACGCGCCGATGCTCAACGCCAGCACGGGCCCGTGCTCGCTGGAAATCCCGAAACTGAGCGCCACCAGTGCCGCCCCCGTGGCCTGACCGATCAGGCGGGCGGTGGCGATGGTGCCGCTGGCGCCACTGGCGCGGTTTTTCGGGGCGCTGGTCATCAGGGCCTTCTGATTCGGTGCCTGGAAGAAACCAAAGCCCAGGCCACACAGAATCATCCGCGCGCCGATATCCAGCACACTGGCGTCGGCCGGCATCAGCGCCAGGGACACCATCCCCGCGCACAGAATCGCCAGGCCGATCCCGCCCAGCAGCCCTGGCGCATACCGGTCCGACAGCCGTCCGGCGACGGGTGCGATCAGGGCGACGATCACCGACCACGGCGTCATCAGAAAACCGGTCTGCACCGGGTCGCGGCCCAGGTAGGTTTCCAGAAAGAACGGCAGCGAGACAAAGGCCAGGCCCTGAGTCGCAAACGCGCAGAACGCGGTCAGCGCCGACAGGGCGAACATCGGTAGTTTAAGCAGGTCCAGCGGGAACATTGGCGCCGGATGCCCGGCCTCGCGTTTGAGCATCAGCGCGCCGCCCACGACGAAGAAGGCCAGGGCGATCAGTACCGTGGTCAGCGAGCCCAGTTGCGCCGCCTCGCTCAGGGCGAAAATCAGCGCGCCGAAGGTGATGACGTTGAGCACGGCGGTGATGCGGTCGAAGGTCAGCGTGCCGGGCTTGGTTTTGGGCAGCGAGTTCCAGGCGAACACCAGGGCAAAGACGCCTATGGGCAGGTTGATCGCGAACAGCCACGGCCAGTTGGCCACCGACAGCACCAGTGACGCGATGGTGGGACCTGCGGCGAACGAGGTGCCCACCACCAGCGCGTTCAGGCCCAGCCCGCGTCCGAGGCGCTCGTGCGAAAAGATCGAACTGATCAGCGCCGCGTTCACGCTCATGATCGCGGCGGCGCCCAGGCCCTGGAACACCCGGGCGATGGTCAGGGTCGGCAGCGACCAGGCGAACGTGCACAACGCCGAGGACACCACAAACAAAATAAGCCCGCCGAGGTAGACCTTGCGGTGGCCGATCACACCGCCCAGCGCCGCCAGCGGCAGCAACGTCGCGACCGCCGCCAGTTGGTAGGCGTTGATGATCCACACGGACGCCGCCGGTGACGCATTCAGGTCAGCGGCAATGGCGGGCAGGGCGGTGTTGGCAATGGCGGTGTCGAGGGTGGCCAGGGCGATGGACAGCAGAATCGCGACCATGCCGCGAAATTCCAGTGGCGTGAGCTTGGTGCTCGCGCGCGGCAAATCATTGCTGGGTTGAACCATGACCGACAACGCTCCGGGACAAGGCGTTCGAGAAAGACCTGCGGACGCAGACGAGGGCCTGATCGTGCCGGTTAATTAGGGTGCTATGCAATCGTTAAATACAGCGGTTTTACGCATTGTCTGTAGGAGCGGACTTGTTCGCGAAGCGTCATGTCAGACACACCGCGCTGCCTAAAGCCCTGTAGGAGCGCGCTTGCCCGCGATTGCGGTATGCCTGTGCCATAAGGGTCGCCGGATCCACCGTCATCGCGGGCAAGCGCGCTCCTACAAGTTAGATCAGCCCCCTTGGGTATCCACATCCGCGTCGGTTTCACCGGTCTGATTGTGCTCGCTGGTCTTGTCCGCAGACTCAGCTTCCTCGGGTTCGAAGTCCGGGGTGTAGCTGTTGTCGGTGGACGTCGCGCCGCTGTTGTCCTGGGACTGGTTGCCTTTGGCGGGGTTGTCCTGCGCCGGCACCTGGGTCTGGGCACTGCCGCCCTGGGACTGATCCTGTCCCATGCCGTTGTCTGGCGTGTCGGGGTCAATCGCCGGGTCGTTGCGTTCGGTGGTATTCGGGTTTTCCTGGATAGCCATATGCACCTCTTCTGTCATGCCCTGTTCGCAGGGCTTACTGGGTTCGAGAGCAATAAAGGCCAGGCGTTCGATCAATGTGCTCATCGGTTGATCACCGGCCAGCAATCAGAGAGAAGGGTGCGCGCCAGTGACCGGCATCCGGCTGCCCAGGCGATAGCGGGACGAAGGATGAACCAGCCGCACATAGGTGACGATCTTGCCGCTGTGCCAGGTGCGACGCATCAACACCAGGCAGGGCTCGTCGGCGTCGATCTGCAAATGGCGGCGCTCATCGCTGTTGGGATGGCTGGCCTCGACGATGTGTTCCATTTCGTCCGGGCGAATGATGTGCAGCAGGTAGCTGGCCGATTGCAGGTCATCGCCGAACGTCTGTTCGAGGAACGCTGGCGCCATCTCCGGGTTGACGTAACGGTCCTCCAGTTGCACCGCCACGTTTTCTTCGTAATGCACGCACAACAGATGAAACACCGAGGCGCCAGTGGGCAGGGCCAGCGCCGAGGCAATCGGCATCGACGCCGCCTCGCGCCCGAACTGGAGGACCTCGCAGCGGTAGCGATGGCCCCGGGCGATGACTTCGTCGGCGATGTTGGTGATGCGCAGCAGGTTCGATTGCGGCTTGCTTTCGGCGACAAAGGTGCCGACCCCGGACACCCGCAGCAGCCGGCCTTCTTCGGTCAGCTCACGCAGCGCGCGGTTGACCGTCATGCGCGACATGCCCAGCTCCAGCACCAGGCGGTTTTCCGACGGGATCAGGTCGCCGGCCTTCCATTCGCCGGCCACCAGCTTGCGCTGCACGTAATCCTTGGCCTGACGGTACAGGGCTTGCGGTGCAGGCTTGTCCATCAGCATCGCCCGCGCCTTGGCGCGCTCATGCCTGGCTGGCCTCTTTGCTGTCCTGCCAGAACGCATTGCGGTCCAGGTAGTTCTGCAGAAACTGCTGCAAACGGGGTTGCTCGGCGTTGTGAAAGATCTGCTGCGGCGTACCGCGTGCCGCCACTTCGCCCTGATCGAGAAAGACCACCGAATCGGCCACCTGCGCCGCAAAGCCCATTTCGTGTGTCACCACCACCATGGTCATGCCTTCTTTGGCCAGGGCCTTCATCACCTGCAGCACTTCGCCCACCAGCTCCGGGTCCAGCGCCGAGGTCGGTTCGTCGAACAGCATGATGTGCGGCTCCATCGCCAGCGCCCGGGCAATGGCCACGCGCTGTTGCTGACCGCCGGACAACTGCGCCGGGTAGGCATCGGCCTTGCGCGCCAGGCCAACCTTGTCCAGCATCGCCATGCCCCGGGCCTTGGCGTCACTGGCCGACAGTTTGCGCACCTGACGCAACGCTTCACAGACATTGCCAAGCGCCGTCATGTGCGGCCACAGGTTGAACTGCTGGAAGACCATTCCCACGTTGCGCCGGGCCTGATTGATCTGCGACTGCGGGGCGCGCTTGCGGCCCTTGTCGGTATCGATCCAGCCCAGCAACTGGCCTTCGATGTGGATCGTGCCTTCGTCGTACTCTTCAAGAAACGCCATGCTGCGCAGCAACGTGCTTTTGCCCGAGCCGGACGGGCCGATCAGGCACACCACTTCAGAGCGCTGCACGGTCATGTCGATGCCCTTGAGCACGCGCAGGGCGCCGAAGCTTTTGCCGACCTTGTTCAGCGTCAGGATGGGCGTCGCCTCGCCGGGGAGGGCTGCGGAAGTCGTCATGCTTTCACCTTGTTTCGGGCGCGTGGCATCGCAGACCGCGCCGCTGGGAATTAGGAAACTGTTCATCGTGGCTGCTTGTTCATGAAGCGGCCGACCCGGACCTCCAGCAGCATGCCCAGCCGCGAGCAGCACTCCACCAGAATCAGATAACCGATGCACAGCATCAGCAGGGTTTCGACGAACGCGAAGGTTTCGGAGCCGATGCCGGTCAGGACCATGGTCAGCTCGGGGATGGTGATGATCGACAGCACGGCGGTTTCCTTGCACAGCACGGTGATCATGTTGATCAGCGCCGGCAGGATAATCACCAGCATCTGCGGCACCTGAATGCGCAGGATGCACTGCATGCGGGTGATGCCCAGGCAATCGGCGGCCTCCAGCTGACCCCGGGCCACCGACTGGAAACCGCTGCGGAAGATCTCAGCGAAGTACACGCTGCCGTACACCCCCAGGCCAAGGATGCCGGCGGGGATCGGGTCCAGGCTCAGGCCGAACGCCGGGCCGCCGTAATACACCAGAAACAGCTGCACCAGAAACGGCGTGCTGCGAATCAGCTCGATGAACACCCGCAGCGGCGCGCGAACGAAACCGTTGCCGAAGACCTGCGCCACGGCGATCAACATGCCCAGCGCCAGGCCAAGTACCACGCCGCTGCTCCAGGTGCCGAGTGTCACGAGGAACCCCGAGCCGATGTCCCCCCAATGGTCGGTGATGATTTTAGGGTCGAAGATCATGCGCTGTACTCCTTCATCCAACGCTCCAGCACCCCGCCGAAAATCGCCAGCGGGATGTTGATCAGGCAATAGAAGCCGGCCAGCATCAGGTAGTCCTGGACGAACATGTAGTCGCTGGCGGCGAGGTTCTGCGCGGTGCGCGTCAGGTCAGCCAGACCGACCACCGAGACCAGGGACGAGGCCTTGATCAGCAGGATCATTTCGTTGACCAGCGCCGGCAGCGTCAGGCGCACGGCCTGGGGCACGCGGATGCGCATCAGCATCTGGCCGGCACTCATGCCCAACAGACCGGCCGCTTCGAGCTGGCCGCCGGGAATGGCGAGGAAACCGCCGCGCATGATTTCAGCGGTGTAGGCACCGGCCGCCAGGGACAAACCGATGATCGCCGCCACGGTGGGCGAGACATTGGGCAGGCCGATACGCGGCAGGAAGTAATAGATGAACAGCAGTTGCACCAGCAGCGGAATGCCGCGAAACACGAAAATGTAAGCGCCACCCAGGCGTCGCAGCAGCGGGACCGGCGACAGCCGCAGGGCGCCGACGACAATGCCGATGACAAAGCCGATGGCCAGCGCGGCGATCGACACGCCCAGCGTCACCCACAGCGCGTCCAGCAACAGCGGCACGTTTTGTTGCAGCAAGGGCCAATCGAACATCGTGTGACTCCAGTATTTAGCCGATGCGGGCCCCTAACGGGTGGCGATATTGCAATCCGGTGGGAGGGAGCTTGCTCGCGATTACGCGCTCAAGGATGTTGCAGCTTTGCCTGAACTGCCGCATCGCGAGCAAGCTCCCTCCCACTGGGCCGCATCATTCAAAATGGCCGGGTTATCCTGTGTTGCGTATTACCAGGTCGGCTCGAAATCCGCCTTCGGCACGTCCATTTCCGCGCCGAGCCATTTCTTTTGCAGCGCGGCCAGGCGACCGTCGTCGTGCATCTTCAGGATGGCGGCATCCAGCGCGGCAATCAGGCTGTCCGCGTCGGTGTCCTTGCGACCCAGGTACGCGAAGTACGACTTCTTGCCGAATGGCGGTTGCACGACCTTGTACAGATTGCTGCGCTCAGCCGCGACGTAGGAAATGTTTGGCAGCGAGTTGGCCACCGCCACGATGCGCTTGGCCGCCAGGTCCGCGTACGCCTGGTTGTTGTCCACGTACTCGCGGATGGTGACCTTCTGCGGCAAGGTCTCGGCAAACTTCTTCAGCTCTTCCAGCTGCGCCGAACCTTTGCCCGCGCCCACGGTTTTGCCGGCGATGTCTTCAGGCTTGGTGATGCTGTCGTCCTTGGCGCCGACCATCAGCGCCACGGTGGCCTCGGCAATCGGGTAGACAAAGTGATACCGCTCTTTGCGTGCCTTGGTGACGATGATCGGCCCCGCCACGACGTCGAATTTCTTGGCTTCCAGCCCCGGCAGGACGCTGGGCCATGGCAGGTCGAGGAATTTGATCTTGACCCCCAGTTCCTTGCCCAACTGCTCAAACAGTTCGGCGTTCAGGCCTTTCTGCTTGCCCGCTTCGGTGAAGTCGAACGGGGCGAACTGCAGCTCGGTGCCCACCACCAGCTCACCGGCTTTTTTTACATCGGCCAGCTGGTCGGCGTGAGCCATCAGCGGCAGCAACGCCAGGGCTGCACTCAGGCCCAGGCCCTTGAACGTCTTGCTGAACAGAGAATCGACTTGCATGGGTTCGCTCCTAAGTAGATGCGGCTTGATCACGTGCAGTGGGGTGTTGTTGTTTACGTTTTCGGGTCCCGATGTCTCGCTGGATCAGTGCAGTTAGCGTGCCATACCGGTATAGACAACCTCGGCGCCCTCAGCCGAGGACCTTGCCCGGGTTGAGAATGCCGTTGGGGTCGAACGTGCTTTTCAGCTGGCGCATGACGGCCAGCGCTTCGTCGCTGACCGAGTGATGCAGAAACTCGCGCTTGAGCAGGCCGATGCCGTGCTCGGCGGACACCGCGCCGTCCAGTTCACCCACGGCGGCGTATACCAGTTCCTCGATCTCCAGGATCGGCGCCGGTTGCGGCAGCGAATGACAGTCCACGGTCAGGTGCAGGTTGCTGTCACCGATGTGGCCGAAATACACACTGTGGTTGCCCGGCCAGCGCGCGTGCAGGCGTTCGCGACACAGGTCGGCGAACTCACCGATCTGGCCGATGGGCAGGCTGATGTCGAAATTCAGGGGCGCCAGGCGGGTGGGAAATTCCGCCGTGGCTTCGCGAATCTTCCACAAGCCACGGGCCTGGGCGTGGGAGCTGGCGATGATGGCGTCCACCACTTCGTCGGCGTCCACCGCGTCGCTGAGGCTTTGTTCCAGCACCTCGCGGCGGGCGGACGATTCCAGCAGCACGTACAGCGGATGCTGGTCGGACATCGGCGCCACCGGGTTCTCCAGCCAGGACACCCCCATGCGGAAGAAGTCCTGCCACATCACTTCATACGCCTGGGGCGTGCCCGCGTCCCGCTGGATTCGCCGCAGCAAGGCCACGGCGCTGGCGTAGTCCGGCAGGGCGCAGAGCAGGGTGGTGGTGTCGCCGGGGGGCGGCGCGAGCTTCAAAACGGCGCGGGTGATCACCCCGAGCGTGCCTTCGCTGCCGATGAAGCACTGTTTCAGGTCATAACCGCAGTTGTTCTTGATCATCTTGTTCATCAGGTTCAACACGCGGCCGTCGGCCAGCACCACTTCCAGGCCAAGCACCAGTTCCCGGGTCATCCCGTAGCGAATCACCGCATTGCCGCCGGCGTTGGTGGCGATATTGCCGCCGATCTGACACGAGCCCCGTGCGCCGAGGTCCAGCGGAAACAGGTAACCGGCGTCGGCCACCGCTTGCTGAATCTCCTGGAGCGTGGTGCCGGCCCCGACACTGACCGTGGCGGCGGCGACATCGATTTCCTGGATACCCCGCAGGCGATCAAGGGACAGCGCGAAATCGCGGGTGGTCGGCTCTGCACCGCCGGCCAGCCCGGTCATGCCCCCTTGTGGCACCACCGGTTGCCCCGCGGCATTGCAGATGCGCAGCGCGGTGGACACTTCTTCGGTGCTGCGCGGCAGGATCAGCGCCGCCGGGCAGGCCGGGGCGTTTCGAGTCCAGTCGCTGTAATGACGCTGACTGATGGCCTCGCCGGTCAGGACCTGCGCGTCGCCCAGCGCCTGGCGCAGCTGCGAGAGGGTGTTTTCGACATCGGTCATCGGTTCAGCTCACGGTAAAGAAGGCGGAAGAAGGTGTCGGCGCAGTGGCGTGCAGTCGACTCAGGTCCGGCTGGCCGAGCAGGGCCAATGCCAAACGCAATTCATGGGCGAGCAGATCGAGGGCGTGGCCGGCGCCGGGCTGTCCGCCAGCGGCTACGCCATACAGCGTCGCCCGCCCCAGCAACACAGCGTCGGCCCCCAGCGCGCAGGCCTTGAGAATGTCGGTGCCCCGGCGAATCCCGCTGTCCAGCAGGATCGCCAGCTTGCCTTTGGCCACGGCAGCGATGGCCGGCAGGCACTCAATGCTGGCCGGGACGCCGTCCAGTTGCCGGCCGCCGTGATTGCTCACGACGATGCCGTCCAGCCCGAGGGCGACGGCCCGTTCGGCATCGGCCGGGTGCAACACGCCTTTGAGCAGCAGGCGCTGCGGCCAGTGATCACGCAGCCGCGCCAGGTAGTCCCAATCCAGGACGGTTTCCATCTGCGCGCCGATGAAATGCGCTGCTCCCGCGGCATTGCGCTGATCGGCCGGCAGGTAGCGGTCAAGGTTGGCCATGCTCGGCATGCCGTGGGGCCACAGCGCCTGGCGGATCCAGCGTGGATGGGCGAGCACGTCCAGTTTGTTGCGCAGGCTCAGCTGGCGCGGGCGGGTGAAATTGCGTTTGTCCCACTCGCGATTGCCCAGCAGCACCGCATCGCTGGTCAGCAGCAGGGTCTTGCAGCCCACCGCCTGGGACCGTTGCAGCAGATCGTCCTGTACGGCGGGTTCGCGCATGCAGTACAGCTGAAACCACAGGTTGACCTCGGGCACGGCGGCCACGATCTGTTCGAGGGAGTTGGTCGACACAGTGCTAAGGGTGAAGGGCAGGCCGCGCTCGGTGGCCGCGCGGGCCAGGTGAATGTCGGCGTCGCGGTAGAGCATGCCGTTGTAACCCGTAGGGCCGATGGCCATGGGCAGCGGCAATGCTTGGCCGAGGAGGGTGCGTCGGGTCTCGGTGACGTGGCAGGGGACCAGCGTCCGGGGCAACAGGCGGATGTCAGCGAACGCGTTGCGATTGCGCGCCAGAGTGAATTCTTCCTCGGCACCGCCTTCGAGGTACTCCCAGGCGAAGTGCGGCAAGCGGCAACGGGCCATCTGCGCCAGCTCGGCAATGCTGTGGGCGCGGCGGAAATCGGGGCCTGAGTGGTAGCGACGCATGAAGGTCCTTGATCGGCTGTCTATACAGCTGACGCAAGATGCAGGCCAGATCAGCTGCGCCGGGCACAGCTAGCGGGTGGCGGCCCGCTGCGGTAATGATGTTAAGCGGGTGCCCGAAACTGTCACCGAAAGTTGCACCGAATGTGTCCGGCTGCACGGTGTTGGGGCGTGTTGGAACCGAATGTGCAGGCGCTCGATGATCCCGTGGGAGCGGACCTGTCCGCGAAAAGGCCGGTACATGCACCCGAGATGCATCGCTGCTTACATTGCATTCGCGGACTGGTCCGCTCCCACGTGGAATGGCGTTAATGCTTCCGATTCGGCGCATCGTCCTCGGACAGTGATGAAGCAAACAACGCGGCACAGTAAATGCTTCACCTGTCTATACAGCCCCCTTTCACGTTGTTTTCGATTCAGCGACAGGAGCCCCGCATGACGGTCTCAGCCAACCTTCCCCTGATTGACATGGCCGGCGTGCGCGAGGGCGACCCGGCGAGTATCCAGCGTGCCGGCGATGCGATCCGTCAGGCCTGCAGCGAGGTCGGTTTCTTCTACATCATCAATCATGGCGTGCCGCAGGAAGTGATCGACCAGGCCATGGCTGCTGCCAAGACCTTCTTCGCCCACCCGCCGGAGGTCAAACGCCAGGTCGCGGTCAACAAGCGCCATCGCGGCTGGCACGCACTGGGCGGGGCGCTGATGTATGAAGCGACCAAACCGGATTTCAAGGAATTCTTCAGCATGGGCCTGGAGTTGCCGGAGGACGACCCGAGCGTGCTGGCGGGCGAAGCGTTGCGCGGCCCCAATCAATGGCCGGCGTTCATGCCGGAGCTGCGCGTGGCGCTGGATGCGTATTACGTGCAGATAGGTCGCGCCGGGGCGGATCTGTTGAAAGCCGTGGCGGTGGGGCTGGGCATCGAACCGGATTTTTTCGCGCCGAAATATGGCAAGCGCCTGCAGCGCACGCAGATGGTGTATTACCCGCCGCACCCGCCCAGGGCCGACACCGATCAGTTCGGCGTGGCGCCCCACACCGATTACGGTTGCATCACCTTGCTCTATCAGGACAACAGCGGCGGTTTGCAGGTGCGGGAATTGGGTTCCAACCGCTGGATTGACGCCACGCCCATAGAGGGCAGCCTGGTGGTCAACGTCGGCGACCTGCTGGGGCGCTGGTCCAATGACCGTTTCCGCTCGACCCTGCACCGGGTCATCAACCAGTCCGGGCACGAGCGCTATTCCATCGCGACCTTTTATGACCCGACGTACAGCGCGGTGGTGGACCCGTGTGATCTGGGGATTGAAGCGACGGCGAGTTTGTACCCACCGGTGGCGGCGGGGGACTACATCCTCAAGCGGATTGATGACTCGATGGCGTATCGGAAAAGCGCTCTGTAATTGTAGGAGCGCGCTTGCCCGCGATGCGGTATGCCTGTGACGTAAGTGTCGTCTGGCACGACGTCATCGCGGGCAAGCGCGCTCCTACAGATGTGAGTCAGATCACCGCCAGAATTGCCTTGATCACCGCATCAATGTTGCCCTTGTTCAGCGCCGCCACGCAGATCCGACCGGTGTCCAGGGCGTAGATTCCGAACTCGCTGCGCAAGCGCTGGCACTGTTCAACGGTCAGGCCGGAGTAGGAAAACATGCCGCGCTGACGTGCGACGAAGCTGAAGTCCTGCCCCTGGGGATTGCCCGCCAGACGCTGGGTGATTTCTTCGCGCATCCCGCGAATCCGCAGGCGCATTTCCCCCAGTTCCTCTTCCCACTGCGCGCGCAGTTCCGGGCTTAGAAGCACCGCCGCGACGATGCTGGCGCCGTGGGTTGGCGGGTTGGAGTAGTTGGTGCGGATCACCCGCTTGACCTGGGACAGGACCCGCGCGGTTTCTTCCCTGGAGTCGGTAACGATCGACAGTGCGCCGACACGCTCGCCGTACAGCGAGAATGATTTGGAGAACGAGCTCGACGCGAAGAAGGTCAAACCCGAATCGGCAAACAGGCGCACGGCGGCGGCGTCTTCATCGATGCCGTCACCGAAACCCTGGTAAGCCAGGTCGAGAAATGGCACGTGACCTTTGCTCTTGAGCACCTCGAGCACTTTTTTCCAGTCATCGAGGGTCAGGTCCACGCCGGTCGGGTTATGGCAGCAGGCGTGCAGCACAACGATGGAGCCCGACGGCAGGTCTTGCAGGTCTTCGAGCATGCCTGCGCGGTTGACGTCGTGGGTGGCTGCGTCGTAGTAGCGATAGTTCTGGACCGGGAAACCGGCGTTCTCGAACAGGGCGCGGTGGTTTTCCCAGCTCGGGTCGCTGATGGCGACGATGGCGTCCGGCGACAGCTGCTTGAGGAAGTCGGCGCCGATTTTCAGGGCGCCCGTGCCGCCGACAGCCTGGACGGTCAGTGCGCGGCCCGAGGCGAGCAAGGAGGAATCGGCCCCGAACAGCAGGGTCTGCACGGCTTTGTCGTAGGCGGCGATGCCGTCGATGGGCAAGTAACCGCGGGGCAGGTGTTGAGCAACGCGAATGGCCTCGGCTTCGGCAACGGCACGCAGAAGCGGAATTTTCCCCTCTTCGTTGCTGTAGACGCCAACACCCAGATTGACCTTGGTCGTTCGGGTATCGGCGTTGAATGCTTCGTTGAGGCCCAGGATTGGATCGCGTGGTGCCATTTCGACAGCGGAGAAGAGGCTCATTTTTGCGGCAGCTCTGAATGGGAGTGGAGGGGGGCATCGCTCCGGCCGTATGCACTAGAGCGGTGCGCAAACGGGGAGTCAGTATAGAGAGCATCGTCGGTGGGGGCGACAGCCGGACAGGGGTTTTTTCAAGATATTTCGGATTAATTCCTGACCGCTAATCGTGTGGCGGTCAGCAATCTGCATCAGGCGGCTTGAAAGGTTGAGTTGGCGACTCCATCTGTAGTCCCATCACTACATTTCACGTGCGTCTTTTCCTTGACGGGATCAGCCGTCTGCGCTCATTTCGTGTCGGTAGTGTCCTGCGCCGCCGTGCGAACCAAGAGGTTATTTATGTCCGAGTTTCAGCTCGTAACCCGTTTTGAGCCAGCCGGTGATCAGCCGGAGGCGATTCGTCAGATGGTCGAAGGCATTGAGGCAGGGCTGTCGCACCAGACCCTGCTGGGGGTGACCGGCTCGGGCAAGACGTTCAGCATCGCTAACGTCATCGCACAGGTGCAGCGTCCGACCCTGGTGCTGGCGCCGAACAAAACCCTGGCCGCCCAGCTGTACGGCGAGTTCAAGGCGTTCTTCCCGAACAACGCGGTGGAGTATTTCGTCTCCTACTACGACTACTACCAACCCGAAGCCTATGTGCCGTCGTCCGACACCTTCATCGAGAAGGATGCCTCGATCAACGACCACATCGAGCAGATGCGACTGTCCGCGACCAAGGCCTTGCTGGAGCGCAAGGACGCGATCATCGTCACCACCGTGTCGTGCATCTACGGTCTGGGCAGCCCGGAAACCTACCTGCGCATGGTGTTGCACGTGGACCGCGGCGACAAACTCGATCAGCGGGCGCTGCTGCGTCGGCTGGCGGACCTGCAGTACACCCGCAACGACATGGATTTTGCCCGCGCAACCTTCCGCGTCAGGGGCGATGTGATTGACATCTTCCCGGCCGAATCCGACCTGGAAGCGATCCGCATCGAGCTGTTCGACGACGAAGTGGAAAACATCTCTGCGTTTGACCCGCTCACCGGCGAGGTCATCCGCAAGCTGCCGCGCTTCACGTTTTACCCCAAGAGCCACTACGTCACGCCCCGCGAGACGTTGCTGGACGCCATGGAAAACATCAAGGTCGAGCTAGGCGAACGCCTTGAATACCTGCGCGGTGCCAACAAGCTGGTGGAAGCGCAGCGGCTGGAGCAGCGCACACGGTTCGACCTGGAGATGATTCTGGAGTTGGGCTACTGCAACGGCATCGAAAACTACTCGCGCTACCTGTCCGGCCGGCCGTCTGGTGCGCCGCCTCCGACGCTGTACGACTACCTGCCGGCCGATGCGCTGCTGGTCATCGACGAATCCCACGTCAGCGTGCCGCAGGTCGGTGCGATGTACAAAGGCGACCGTTCGCGCAAGGAAACCCTGGTGGAATACGGCTTCCGCCTGCCGTCGGCGCTGGACAACCGGCCCATGCGGTTTGACGAATGGGAAAGCATCAGCCCGCAGACCATTTTCGTGTCGGCGACACCTGGCAATTACGAAGCCGAACACGCGGGGCGAGTCATCGAACAGGTGGTGCGTCCCACCGGCCTGGTGGACCCACAGATCGAAGTGCGTCCGGCGCTGACCCAGGTCGATGATCTGCTGTCCGAAATCGCCAAGCGGGTGGCCCTGGAGGAGCGGGTGCTGGTCACCACGCTGACCAAGCGCATGTCCGAAGACTTGACCGACTACCTGGCCGACCACGGCGTGCGCGTGCGTTACCTGCACTCGGACATCGACACCGTTGAGCGCGTAGAGATCATCCGCGACCTGCGGCTGGGCACCTTCGACGTGCTGGTGGGCATCAACCTGCTGCGTGAAGGCCTGGACATGCCTGAAGTGTCGCTGGTGGCGATTCTCGACGCCGACAAGGAAGGCTTCCTGCGCTCCGAGCGCTCGCTGATCCAGACCATCGGCCGCGCCGCGCGTAACCTCAACGGCCGCGCCATCCTCTACGCCGACCGCATGACCGGCTCCATGGAACGCGCCATCGGCGAGACCGACCGACGTCGCGACAAGCAAATCGCCTTCAACCTCGAACACGGCATCACCCCCAAAGGCGTGTTCAAGGACGTCGCCGACATCATGGAAGGCGCCACCGTCCCCGGCTCACGCAGCAAAAAGCGCAAAGGCATGGCCAAGGCCGCCGAGGAAAGCGCCAAATACGAAGCCGAACTGCGCTCACCCAGCGAAATCACCAAACGCATCCGGCAGCTGGAAGAGAAGATGTACCAGCTTGCGCGGGACCTTGAGTTTGAGGCTGCGGCGCAGATGCGGGATGAGATTGGTAAGTTAAGGGAGCGGTTGTTGGTGGTTTGATGGTGACGGCATTCCCAGCTTCTATTTGTCTGGGAATGCCGTCAAGAATAAGTAGATTCTGCATGGCTGGGCTATATTCATATGTGTTAATTCCTGTTCGCACTGGGCTTATAGGAATGATAGTTCTCTGTCGTTTTATTGGGTAATTACCCGATGTAGGTGCTTCCTCTTTGATATGTCAAAGCCACGCAAGACAAAGTGAACGACCAGTCGATGCCGGAGAGCTCGATAAGTAAATTGTTACCCTGCCTGCTGCAGGTAGCTTCGGCGAAATCAAATCCGTTCCAGTTGTTTATTTCTACCTCGCGGATACCGACGCCAATCATTTCAAAAACGATAACGTCGTAATTTTTTCCCCAGGTTCCCCATTTCGCCGTTTCAACAGCGGGCTTTAATCTTGTGTGAATTTTGAGAGTGAACTGTCCCTGATCGAGAGAAAACTGTCCAATTAGGAAGTTTTTTATGCCCTCCGGGAATATCTTTTTGAGGAAAAGATTGTTATCGATACAATCAATTACATCCATTTTTCGACCTCACATATCAAAGTTGTAGTGCCCGTGCGTGCCTTCGATGGATCCCGTTCGCATGTTGTCGCTAGGCCTAACGTTAAAATGAGGTTCTGCACCTCGTAGTGGCTCCGCTTTAATATGTCCGTAGTTGTGTTCTTGAATTATTACGGTTGAGCCTTTATTGCTCACAAAATGGTAGTCTCGAGTTTGAACGATCTCCCAGTTCTTTTTATAAACGTAGTCACCGTACCCGTCTTCCAATTTCTGTTTAACAATCGCCTTAGGAATTTGACTCGCGGGGATTCCGGCGTCTAGCCTGGCCTGCCTAAATGCATCTCTCCGACTCGTCCCCTGATACGAGGTCTTCTTCCCTGGTACGCAACTCCAACCCCAAGGATCAATCCACCCCACCGGGTTAGGCGCATATTGGTACAGATTCAGCCCGCCCGACAAGCCGATCGGGTCGGGGGTGGTGAAGCGGCCGATGTCGGGGTCGTAGTAGCGGAAGGTGTTGTGGTGCAGGCCTGTTTCGCGGTCCAGGTACTGGCCCTGGAACCTCAGGTTCTGCTCGGTACAGTCCTGTGTGCGGGTTTCCTGGGTGGTGGTGCCCCAGGTCTGGAAGGTCGCGCTCCAGACACGTTCGCCGCTGGGGTCGGTCAGTCGTTCGGGCAGGCCGTTGAGGTCGTTGTGGAAGTAGCGCACGCGGTGGTGTTCGCCGGTCCCGTCCACCCGGGCCAGGGGTTCGTGGCCGTCCTCGACGTAGAGATAGAGGCTGCTTTGGCCGTAACGCTGTTCTTGCAGCAGGCGCAGGCCATCCCAGGTGAATCGGGTGTCGCCCAGTTCAAAGCCGTCGCGGTTATGTTCGGTTTTGCGGACGCGCCGCCCCAGCGGGTCGTAGGTCATGCGCACGACCTTGCCGTGCGGGTTTGTGACTTCGATCAGCCGGTGTTCGGCGTCGTAGGCGAAGGTTTGCCGGCCGTGGCGGCGGCTGTGTTTTTCGACCAGCCGACCAAAGCCGTCGTAGCGGTAGCGCTTGTCCTGATAGGTCAGCAACTGGTTGTGCGCGACTCGCCCGCCTTTGTGCTTCGGGCCGTCCAGCAGGTTGGCCGCAGCGTCGTAGGCAAAGGTTTCCAGCAGCCCGGCGCGGGAGTCCTGGGTGTTGAGAATCCGCTGGGTGGCGTCGTAGCCCAGCAAATGACGCAGCCGCGACTGGCGGTCCCGGCGTTCGATGAGGTTGTCGGTCGGGTCGTAGCCGTACTCGGTGTCGCCGTACGCTGGCATTGATCGTCGTGGGTCGAGCATGCGGCACTGTCGGCCGGACAGGCGTCCGGTCCGGTCGTACTCGGTGACGGTTGAGATTTGCCCTTGGGTACGCAGCACTTCACGGTGCAGGCGGTCGCGTTCGAAATCACAGATCAACTGCCCGTCGAGGTTGATCTGGTGCAGGTGGCCACTGCCGTAGTGCAGGCGGTTGATCCAGCGGCCGTCCGGGAGGTGGGTGCGGGCGCGGTTGCCCAGTTCATCGTACTGATGCTTCAGAACGCCGGCTGACGACCATTCTTCCAGCAGTTGTCCGAGCGCGTCATAGACGAACCCCAGCGCCTGTTCGGCGCCTGCGGTGTCGGTAAAGCCGATGCCTGTCAGCTGGTCCGCGTCGTCGTATTGGTATTCGCTACGACCGTCGGCCGTGACCTTCGCCGTCAGGCGCCCCAGCGCATCGTGCTCGAACCGGTGCTCAATGGGCTCTTCGTCGCTGCCGGGCACGGGCACATGCAGCACCCGGTTCACATTGCCCAGCGCGTCATAGCCATAGCGCCGACCGCTGCCGTCCAGGTCCCGCTGGGCGATCAGGCGGTCGCCGGCATCCCAGCCAAACCCGTAGCGCTCGCCGTTTTCATTGGTCAGTGCCCGCAACCGACCGTAGTCGTCATAGCTGAACTGCACCCGGCGCTGGTGCGCATCGATGCGTTGCCGGACCTGACCGCGTCCGTCGTATTCATAACCGGTCGCGCCGCCCGCCGCATCGATGTAGCGGGTGAGCGCGCCGCTGCGCGCGTACTCAAAGCGCTCGGTCCGCCCATCGTCCAGTTGGCGCTGCAGCAGGTGACCGCAGGCATCGTGCTGATAGGTGGTGCGCTTGCCCAGTGCATCGATCACGGTCTGCAGATGGCCACGGTGGTCGTATTCGAACCGCGTGGCATGGCCCGAACAGTCGGTGTGTTCGGTCAGATGACCCAGCGCATCCCAGTGCAGCGTTCGGCGCTTGCCGGCCGGGTCGATGACTTCGATCACTTGGCCATAGGCGTCGTATCGGTAACGGGTGACATGCCCCAACGGATCGGTGAGCAGGGTGCAGTTGCCGCGCTTGTCGTAGCGGTAGTGCCAGCTTCGGCCGGCCGTGTCGGTTTCAGCCAGGGGCAGCGCCCAATGCTCGAGAAACACCGTCGCGTCGCTGCGCCCGAGCGGGTCCTGCGTGGAACACAGGTTGCCGGCGTCGTCGTAGCGGTACTGCCACTGCCCGCCCTGGGGATCGATGGCGCCCAGCAACTGGCGCTCATCGTTCCACTCAAACTGCCAGCGGTGGCCGAGGTTGTCGGTGTAGTCGGTGATCTGCTGCTGGGCGTTCCAGCGCCGGGTGCTGACACGGCCGAGGCCGTCGGTGACCACAGTCGTC
Organism: Xanthomonas sp. WHRI 1810A; assembly: GCF_040202885.1. Taxonomy (NCBI): domain Bacteria; kingdom Pseudomonadati; phylum Pseudomonadota; class Gammaproteobacteria; order Lysobacterales; family Lysobacteraceae; genus Xanthomonas; species Xanthomonas sp. WHRI 1810A. The sequence continues at coordinate 4,436 of NZ_JBEGED010000029.1, read as the reverse complement.
CCGGCGTTCAGGTCGTAGTCGAAGCGGTAGGCATCACCCTCGTCGGTCCAGTGCTCGACCACCCGCCATTCACGGCCCTCGATCAACGCCCACTGATAAAAGCAGCGCAGGCCGCTGGGCAGCCGGTGCTCGACCATGCGCTGCTCGCGGTAGACGAACTGTCGCCGGGTCTGGCCCAGCGCGTCCGTCACTTCAATCAAATTGCCCTGAGCGTCGTAGTCGTAACGGGCCAGCACTTCGCGACGGTCGTCGACGTAGAGGCGTTCCAGGTGGCTGACCCGCCGTGGCCACTGCGCCGAATACACCACCCGCAGGCGCACGATATTGAAGGTGTCGCGCACATGAATCAGGCGCCCGGCTTCGTCGTAATCGAGAAAGATCCGGTTGTCGTTGCGATCCCCCAGCTGGGTCAGGCGTAAGGCTTGGGGGTCGGAAGCAACCGGCTCAAACAACCGATAACACCCGTCCTCGCTCTCGATCAGCAACGGGCCGTTGTCATGCCGGCGCACCGCCAGGCCTTCTCCGGCGCTGTACACCGCGTTGCCCGGCGCAACCCAGCCCATGTCGATCGACCGCGCCTGCTCGTCGGTGTAGATCAGCCGTTCGCCGCCCTCGGGGTGCGGCTCGATGCACACGCTGATTTCAAACCCGACGCTCCAGCCCGCGCCAAACATCCCGTCAGTCCGTGTGTCGCGGCTGTTGTAAAACCGCTGCCAGGCCACCGGAAAAATCCCCGGGATGAACACGTCAAGTTCCTCGGCATCGCCCAGCACCTTGGCGCCTGTCGCCGCATGCACCGGGTTCGGCGCGGCGCTCATGGCCCGGTTCAGCGCGCCGATGGCCTGGCTGGTGGCAAAGCCGTTGACGCCGCTGAGCGCCATGCACGGCAGGTTGCTGACGAAGGCGCCGCGGCCGCCGCGCAGCAGCATCAGGGCGCTGACCGCCATGCCCACGCCCGGCGTCTTGCCGCTGCGCACCTGACGCACCACCACCGTGGGGCCGCCGATGATTACGTTGGGCGAAATCCGCCCCGAAGAGACCACCGTCGCACCACAACTGCTGCGGTCGCCGCTGCGCACGGCGGGCTGGCCGTTGATGAACACCGTGGCCGAGCCTTCGGCCAGTAACGGCAGGGGCATGGCCGGGTGCCGCGTGCAGGCGATCTGGTCCAGCGGCTTTGGCACCACGCCGGGCGCAGGTTCGGCCAGGGTCGGGCGCAACAGCTCGGAAAAGAACCCGGCGGCCATGTCCAGGTAACTGGGGTCGGCCTCGTCGTTGTCGTATTTGGCGGGCGAGACATCGGACGGCGTACCGGCTGCACGTGCCGCGGGCAAGCCATTGATGAAGGTGTCGGGCGAGCCGGTGAGGATGGTGGCGGCCGGCTCCGGCGGGAACAGCGCGTTGCCAATGCCTTCGCACAGGCGGCTGAGGTTGCTGTCCAGGCCGCTCTGGCTCATGGCGACGCCCACGGCCACGCCGACCACGGCGCCGAGCACGCAGGCGCCCAGACCGCCGGTGACCACCGTCACCCCGGTGGCCGCAACCACGGCAGCCGTCGCCAACGCACCGACGGCGGCAAAGGCTGCCACTTCGAGCACGCCGCCGAGGAGATCGGCCATGACCGAGGTGTGGGACAGGGCATCGCCCTGGCGGGCGGCCCACTGTGGGTCAGACATCCGCAGTGCTCACAGCCACCGGCGTGTGCTTCACAGAACTGCCTCAAAGCGCAGCGAGCCTTTGATCGCCGCCCAATGCGCTGCGTCAGCCTCGCCCAACGGCTCGGCCTTGACGTAGCTGAGCGCCAGCATCTGGCGTGTGCCGGGCACCACCAGCACCAGTTGGTATTGAAATACCCGTTCGGAGGCCTTGCTGAACTGGCTGAGCAATTCCAGTGCTTCGATACTGCCCGCTTCGCCCACGAACACGGTCTCAAACGGCTGGAACTGCAACGCCTGCACGCTTTGCTCAAGGCGTTTGAGTTGCCCGTCGAAGTTGCCGCGCAAGGTTTCACCTTTGGCCAGCATGCTGCGGCTGACGATCAGCGACGTGCCGGATTCGGCAAATTTGAGGATGTTGATGGACGCGTCTTGAACGTCCGAATGGGGGAGAGCGAACCGGCACTCATTGAGCCGGTAGGAGAGGGTGTCTGACATTCCATGGATTCGCGCTGGGGGAAAGGGCGCGAATGTAAGGGGGTAAAACGGCGCTGTCTGAGTGCTGAAACACAAAAAGCGAGGGCCATGAGGTTTTCAGAATCGGCCTACGAATCAACGGCTCCAGGTCCTATCTTCGGCAGCGAAAAACCGTCAGCACGCTTTCCAAATGTCGATGACAACCCTTTGGTGGCGCCGGCCAGGCAAGGGCGATGAGGTGAAGCCGGTCATTGTCCATACCGCCGGTTTCAATGGATTTCCGGCCGCCCTTGACGCCCGGCGCTGGAGCCGCAAGGGCTGCGCCTGTTAAGCTTCGCGGCTTGTTCGACCTATTCGGAATTCTCCATGACCACCGTTCGCACCCGCATCGCGCCGTCGCCCACCGGCGATCCCCACGTTGGCACGGCCTACATCGCGCTCTTCAATTATTGCTTTGCCAAGCAACACGGCGGTGAGTTCATCCTGCGCATCGAAGACACCGATCAGCTGCGTTCGACCCGTGAGTCGGAACAGCAGATTTTCGACGCGCTGCGCTGGCTGGGCATCGAATGGAGCGAAGGCCCGGACGTGGGCGGACCGCACGGCCCGTACCGTCAGAGCGAGCGGGGCGATATTTATAAGCAGTACACCCAGCAGTTGGTCGACGCCGGTCACGCGTTCCCGTGCTTCTGTACCAGTGAAGAACTGGACCAGATGCGCGCCGAGCAGACGGCCCGTGGCGAAACACCGCGCTACGATGGCCGCGCGTTGTTGCTTTCGCCTGAAGAAGTGGCACGCCGTCTGGCCGCTGGCGAGCCCCACGTGATCCGCATGAAGGTGCCGAGCGAAGGCGTGTGCGTGGTGCCGGACATGCTGCGCGGTGAAGTTGAAATTCCGTGGGACCGCATGGACATGCAGGTTCTGATGAAGACCGACGGCTTGCCGACGTACTTCCTGGCCAACGTCGTCGACGACCACCTGATGGGCATCACCCACGTGCTGCGCGGCGAAGAGTGGCTGCCGTCGGCACCAAAACTGATCCTGCTTTACGAGTATTTCGGCTGGGAAAAGCCGGCGCTGTGTTACATGCCGCTGCTGCGCAACCCGGACAAAAGCAAGCTCTCCAAGCGCAAGAACCCGACCTCGGTGACGTTCTACGAGCGCATGGGTTTTATGCCTGAAGCAATGCTCAATTACCTGGGTCGCATGGGCTGGTCGATGCCGGACGAGCGCGAGAAGTTCTCCCTCGGTGAAATGGTCGAGCATTTCGACCTGTCCCGAGTGTCCCTGGGCGGGCCGATTTTCGACATCGAAAAACTGTCGTGGCTCAACGGCCAGTGGCTGCGCGAGTTGCCGGTGGACGAGTTCGCCAGCCGGCTACGCACCTGGGCGTTCAACAGCGACTACATGATGAAGATTGCTCCCCATGTGCAGGGCCGCGTGGAGACATTCAGCCAGGTCGTTCCGCTGGGCGGGTTTTTCTTTGCCGGTGGCGTGACCCCGGACCTCAAACTGTTCGAGCACAAAAAGCTGTCGCCCGATCAGGTGCGTCAGGTGATTCAGTTGATCCTCTGGAAGCTGGAGTCTTTGCGTCAGTGGGAGAAGGACCGGATCACCGGTTGCATCCAGGCGGTGGTCGAGCATCTTGAGCTCAAACTGCGGGATGCCATGCCGTTGATGTTTGCCGCCATCACCGGTCAGGCGAACTCGGTGTCGGTGACTGACGCCATGGAAATTCTCGGGCCTGACCTGACACGCTTCCGTTTGCGTCAGGCGCTGGACCTGCTGGGCGGCGTGTCGAAGAAAGAAAACAAAGAGTGGGAAAAAGTGCTCGGCGCCATCGCCTGAGCAGGGGGCAGCCACTGCGTCTGCCGTTGACGGAGGCGCAGTGACCGACCCGTGCCCCGTTCTGCGGGGGAGGGTGGTAAGTGTTTGTTATCCCGGAAAATTCTTTTGCAGGTTGTTCAAAAAGAATTTGACAGCTACATGGGTCGCACTTAATATGCGCCCCGTCCACACGGCAACACAGAAACACGACGGTAACGAGGTGCGTTCTGATAGCCAAATGTGGGGCTTTAGCTCAGCTGGGAGAGCGCCTGCATGGCATGCAGGAGGTCAGCGGTTCGATCCCGCTAAGCTCCACCAATTTCAGGTTTCAAGGTTTGGCCAAACGGCCTTGAAATTGTAAGTGTCAGGTCGATACCAGCTTCGACCGGATACAGAAGGGTTTGCGTCCCCTTCGTCTAGTGGCCTAGGACACCGCCCTTTCACGGCGGTAACAGGGGTTCGAGTCCCCTAGGGGAC
>NZ_JBEGED010000028.1:0-51732 GCF_040202885.1 Xanthomonas sp. WHRI 1810A | reverse complement strand
CACGGAGCGTCGCCGGAGTGAGGGAACCCGACGAAGTCGGGCCAAACCGGGAGCAGGGCCTTTTTGGTTACTTTTTTCTGGGCCGGCAATCCGGGCTCTTGAAAAAAGTGACCCGCTGTAAGAGCGGAACCGATATCAGCCACACCGCTAATAATGGATATGCACACGATCTAAGGGGTGTCAGACAAACCGCATCGGTCGAGCGCGACCCCGGAGCCTTCGTGCCTCGGCAGCTCCTACAGGGAATCGCGTGATCCGCCGTCATCACGAGCAAGCTCCCTCCCACAGCCACCCCTGCAGCGCAGCGATCATCAACGGCCAGCCATCCCCATCCCCCACATCCAGAACCCCATCGCCATCAACCCCCACGCCAGCACCGGATGAAACACCAGCCGCCAGGCCAGGGCGCGAGGATCGAAGCCGACGCCGTGAACGTAACCACCGCCCACCCCCCACATCACCAGCATCAACAGGTTGTGGCTGTAATGCCCCTGCGCATCCAGCATCGACGCCGGGTGGATCAACAGCACCAGACTCAGCGGGATCGCCATCAACAACGACACGCCCCGCGCAAACCCCTGCCAGCGCGGCACCGCCAGGGCCTCAGTCGTCATGGTGCCCCTCCTCGCCCAGGCTGTTGGAGGCCTCCAGCCACAACGCATTGATAATCCCGAAGCTGCAAGCCAGCAACACGCCGAGAATCCAGGCGAAATACCACATAACGTTCTCCTCAATACAAACCGTGGGGGTTGCTGTCGATGTGCGTGGTGGTGACCGTGCCCCACATTTTGGCGTAGCACCACAGCGTGTAGCACAGGATCAGCGGGATAAAGATCGTCGCCGCCACCAGCATGATGATCAGGGTCTTGTGGCTGGACACCGCGTCCCACACGGTCAGGCTGGACGCTGCATCAAGGCTCGACGGCATCACGAACGGGAACAGCGCAAAGCCTGCGGTACACAGGGTGCCGATGATTGCCAGGCTGCTGCCCAGAAACGCCAGCCGGCCCGACCGCCCCAACGTGCCGAGCAACGCCAGCAGACCGCCGGACACTCCCAGCAACGGCGCGATCAGCGTCAGCGGGTAGCGCGTGTAATTGCCCATCCAGCCGTGGTTGCCGGCGACCACGGTTTTGCCCAAGGGATTGAGCGCGCTACCGGCATCGAACGCCGACGTAATGACCAGACCCTGGATACCACCCACCGCCAGCCACACCCCGGCCCCGACAAAACTCAGCACAAACACCAGCCCCATCCCTAACGCGGCGGTGCGTGAACGTCGGCCGACGGCGCCGTCGGTGCGCATCATCAGCCAGGTGCCGCCATGCAGGCCGAGCATGCTCAGGCTGACCACCCCCGCCAGCAGGCCGAACGGGCTGAGCAGTTGCCAGAACGTGCCGTGATAACTGGAGCGCAGGGTGTCGTCGAACTGGAAGGGCACGCCGAGCAGCAAATTGCCGAACGCCACGCCGAAGACCAGCGACGGCACCAGTCCGCCGACGAACAACCCCCAGTCCCAACTCTGGCGCCAGCGGGTGTTGGCCAGTTTGCTGCGGTAATCGAAACCCACCGGCCGCACGAACAGCGCGAACAGCACCAGCAGCAGCGCCCAATAGAAGCCGGAAAACGCCGCCGCATAGACCAGCGGCCAGGCGGCGAACAACGCGCCACCGGCGGTGATGAGCCACACCTGATTGCCTTCCCAGTGGGGCGCGATGGTGTTGATCACCACCCGCCGCTCATTGTCGCTGCGGCCCACGAACGGCATCAGCATCGCGGCGCCCAGGTCAAAGCCGTCGGTCAGGGCGAAACCGATCAACAGCACACCCACCAGCACCCACCAGATCAGTTTCAGGCTCTCGTAATCAAACATGCTCGTTGCTCCTCAAGCCAGGATGGGGGACGGGATGCGCGCAGGTTCAGCCTCGCGCTCAAAGTGATAACGCCCGGTGTGCAGACTGCTCGGGCCCTGGCGGGTGAACTTAATCATCAGGTACATCTCGATCACCAGCAGCACGGTGTAGAACGCCACCAGCGCCAGCAACGAACCCCAGACATCGGCGCTGGACAGGCTCGACGCCGACAGATGCACGGGCAGCACTTCGCCGATGGACCACGGCTGACGGCCATGCTCGGCGACGTACCAGCCAGTCTGTGTGGCAATCCACGGCAACGGCAGGCTGTACAGCGCCCACTTGAGCAGCCAGGGTTTGCGGGTTTCGTTCTTGCGCGCCGAGGCCCAGAACGCGCAGATAAACAGCAGCAGCATGAGCATCCCGCTCAGGACCATCAGGCGGAAGGTCCAGAAAATCGACGCCACCCCCGGGATCGAATCCAGCGCCGCCTGCTTGATCTGCTGATCGTTGGCGTCCACCACGGTGTCGGTGTATTTCTTGAGCAGCAGCCCGTAACCCAAGTCTTTTTTCACGGCATTGAACGCAGCCAGGGTTTGCGGGCTTTTGTCCCCGCCGCGCAACTGGCCCAGCAGTCCGTAGGCCACCATGCCGTTACGGATGCGCCCCTGATGCTCGGCCACCAGGTCCTTGATCCCGGTGACCTGTTTGTCCACCGAGCGGGTGGCGATGATGCCCATCGCGTACGGGATCTTCACCGCGTAGTCGGTTCGCTGTTCGGCCTGATTGGGCAGGCCGAACAGGGTGAACGCCGCCGGCGCCGGTTCTGTTTCCCACTCGGCTTCGATGGCCGCGAGCTTGGTTTTCTGCACGTCGCCGATTTCGTAGCCGGACTCGTCACCGAGGATGATCACCGACAGGATCGAGGCCATGCCGAACGCCGAGGCGATGGCGAACGAGCGCCGGGCGAAGGCGACGTCCCGGCCCTTGAGCAGGTACCAGCTGGAAATCGCCAGCACGAAAATCGCCCCGGTGACGTAGCCCGAGGCCACGGTGTGCACGAACTTGACCTGCGCCACCGGGTTGAAGATCAGGTCGCTGAAGCTGGTCAGCTCCATGCGCATGGTGACGAAGTTGAATTCGGCGCCCACCGGGTTCTGCATCCAGCCGTTGGCGATCAGGATCCACAGCGCTGACAGGTTCGAGCCCAGCGCCACCAGCCAGGTCACGCTCAAATGCTGGACCTTCGACAAGCGCTCCCAGCCAAAAAAGAACAGGCCGATGAAGGTGGATTCGAGGAAGAACGCCATCATCCCTTCGATGGCCAGCGGCGCGCCGAAGATGTCGCCTACGTAATGGCTGTAATACGCCCAGTTGGTACCGAATTGAAACTCCATGGTCAGGCCGGTGGTCACACCTAGCGCGAAGTTGATGCCGAACAATTTGCCCCAGAACTGGGTCATGTCCTTGTAGACCTGCTTGCCGGTCATGACATAGACCGACTCCATGATCGCCAGCAGGAACGTCATCCCCAGCGTCAGCGGGATGAACAGAAAGTGGTACAGCGCGGTCATGGCGAATTGCAGCCGAGATAAGTCGACGACTGATTCCGAAATCATTTTGGGACCTTCTCAGAAGGAACGGGAGGTGTGCCCAGCAGGTGCTGGCCGACTTGAGCGCCGTCATCCTTGACGGCCACCGGAGCGTCGAACCAGACGCTGCGGATTCCCATGAGCAACACTAGCTTGATCAGCAGAATCACTGCGATTTCCCGGGCCAACGGTTTTTTCAGGAAATCGAAATGAGCGGGCATGTTCAATACTCGGCGGGAATGCCGGTATTTTTCCTACAGACCGGGTGCCGCCCCTTGATCCAGATCAAAGAACCGGCGCCGGGACAGGCGACAAAACACCACAGACGCGCACCGTCACCGGGCGGTGCTTCCATTCAATCGAACGCCGCAATCCGCCGACGAGCTGTCATACGAGTGGCTCAAGCCCGCGAGGGCCAGGCCGATAATGCAAGTGTGAGAAGCCGTCCGTCGTTAGTTGCCAACCCTGTCCGGGACGGCGCGGCGCGCGATTGCAGTCAATGAGATCGCTGTCCATGACACCGCCGCTGTCGCTTCGCCCCCTCGTCCGAGCCCTGCTCAGCATTGCGTTGCTGTGCCTGCTCGTGGCCCCGGCGCAGGCCGACGACGCGCCGTCGGCGATTCGCATCGTCACCGAGGAGTTGCCGCCCTACAACATGACCGTGGACGGCAAGCTCACCGGCATGAGCACCGAGGTGGTCCAGGCGATCCTCAAGCGGATCCACGTGCAGGCCACCGTCCAGTCCATGCCGTGGGCACGGGCTTATGACCTGGCGCTCAACGACGAAAACGTCCTGATTTATTCCATCACCCGCACGCCCGAGCGCGAGTCGCTGTTCAAGTGGGTCGGCCCCCTGGGGTTCTCGCGCTGGTACCTGTTCTCCTACGTCAATCATCCGGTGCAGTTGCAGCAGCTGGAGGACGCCAAGCGCTTCCAGACGGCGACCGTCAATGAGGACGTCGGCGAGCAGTACCTGGTGGGCAAGCAGTTCACCGTCGGCGTTCAGCTGCAGAGCAGCGTTCGGTACGAGCTCAATTACCAGAAGCTGCGGCTGGGGCACGTCGACCTGTGGATTTCCGATGAGCTCAATGCACGCTACCTGGCGCGAATGGCTGGCGACGACCCGGCCCGGGTGCTGATCCCGTCCCTGAGGCTGCCGGAGCTGGAGGACAGCGGCGGCTTCAGTATCGCGTTCAGCAGGCGAACGCCGGATGCAACCGTCCAGCTGTTTCAGCAGGGCCTTCAGGCGATCCATGACGACGGCACCTATGACGCCATTGTCCGGAAGTGGAACTGAGCATGCCCGTAGAGTCCGAAAAGCCGTCCGCCCCGATGACGGACACCCCGCTGCACAAGCGCTCACTGGGCCGCCGGCTGGTGGTCGCCACTTTGGCGTTCTGCCTGCTGTTTACCGTGGCGACGGTCGCCGTGCGCACCTGGTTTGCCTGGGACAGCAACGTCGCGATGATGACCGCCGAGCTGTCGCTGATCGATCAGGTGTTCCAGGGCACGCTGTCCAAGGCGGTCTGGGAAATGGACAGCGAAGCCCTTCAGGCCCAGGTCGACAGCGTGGCCCAGGCCGCGCCGGTGGGGCATGTGGCACTGACCATCATCCGCCCGGGCCGCGTACCGGAAGTCATTGAGCGGATCCGCCCTGGCCATGTCTATGAGGGGCGTGCGCCGATGTTGCAACGCGAACTGACGGTTGCGCCCTACCCCGGCGCCCATGAAAACGTCGGGGCGTTACGCATCGAGGGCGATGAAAGCCTGCTGTGGAAACGGCTCTGGCGGGAAGTGGCAATCATCGTGCTGACCCAGATCATTCAGTCGCTGGCCCTGGCCGGCTTGATCATGGGCATGTTCAACCGCTCGGTGACCCTGCACGTTCGGCACATCGCCCGGCACCTGAGCCAGCTGACACCGCAGAACCTCAGGCAGCACCTGACGCTGGAACGCCACTGCAACCACGGCGATGAACTGACCCTGCTCGAAGCCGGGGTCAACGATCTGCAGGACAAACTGGCCACGCACCTGGACCGTCAGGCGCTGGACGAAGTCACGCTGTCGGCCAGCCGCGACCACCTGGCCGAGCTGGTGGAGCAGCGCACGGCGGAGTTGCAGGCGGCCAACACCCGGCTGGAAACCCTGTCGCGCTTCGACCCGCTGACGGGCCTGGCCAACCGCAGGCACTTCGATGAGCTCAAGGAGCTGGAATTCAACCGGGCCCTGCGCCACCAGCAACCCCTGTCGGTGCTGATGTGCGACATCGACCACTTCAAACTCTATAACGACACCCACGGTCACGCGGCGGGCGATCAATGTCTGCGCGAGGTGGCGGCGCTCATGAGCGGCTTGTTCACCCGTTCCGGCGAGCTGGTGGCGCGCCTGGGCGGTGAGGAGTTCGCGGTCCTGCTGCCCGGCTTCGATGAACCCCAGGCCCACGCCGCCGCCGAGCACCTGCGCCAGGTGCTGGCCCGTCGGCAACTGCCCCACGGCGCGTCGCCGGTGTCGTCGTCGGTCACGATGAGCATTGGCATCGCCGAGCTGAACACGGCCACCATGGCTCGCTTCGACCAACTGTTGCAGAGCGCCGACAAAGCCTTGTACCGGGCCAAGCGCCAAGGCCGAAACCGGAGCGTCAGCTGACATGCGCACTTTCCCGAGGCACCCGATGACCCGTTCCGTGAGTCTTTTATGCGCGTCATGGCTGGCGGTGACCTGCACGCTCAGCCAGGCGCAACCACTGCAGGTGGTGACCGAGGATTCCTCCTACAGCTTCTTGAAAAATGGCAAGGTGGCCGGCGCTGCCAGCGACATCGTCGAACAGACCCTGGCCCTGGCGGGGATCACCGATTACCGGATGACCCTTTACCCGTGGGCCCGGGCCTACGACATGGCACGGCTGGAGGGTAACGTGCTGATCTACCCGATGCTGCGCAGCGCCGAACGCGAAGCGCTGTTCACCTGGGTCGGCGAGCTGGATCAGGTGACCCACAGTTTCTACAAGCTGCGCGAACGCACGGAGGTGCAGGTCGCGGCCCTGTCGGACGTGAAGGGCTACAGCGTCGGCGTGGTGCGCGGTGATTCGCGGCAGGAGTACCTCGAAAACAAAGGCTTTACCAGGATCGTGGTGTCACCCAACAACCTGGACAACCTGCGCAAGCTGATCAGCCGGCAAGTCGACCTGGTGCCTTTGCCGGAACGCGAAGCACGGGAACAGTGCGATGACCTGCACATCGCGTTCGCTGATCTGGAGGCGGTCTACACCCTGGACGCATTGTCCAAAGGCCTTTACATCGCCGTCAGCAAAAAGACCCCGGACGAGATCGTCGAGCGCATCCGCCAGGCGTTTGCCACCCTCAAGGCCAACGGCAGCGTGGACAAGGCGATGGCAGAACAGCCCCGCTGACGCTATTGCCGCATTGTAGGAGCCAACTTGTTGGCGAAGCGGCGGGTGGGGTGTGTCAGTGAATGCGCTTCGCGGGCAAGCGCGCTCCTACAGGGTGTGTGGCGTATGCAGGTTAATCATGGGCCTGGGACAACGGGCGGGCGACTTCTTCCAGGGATTTACGCTCGGAGGCCACGCCCCAGATGGCCTGGACCGACGCGGCGATGAGCATCAGCGCGCAGCCAATCAGGTAGCCAATGAACACGTTGCCGCGATCATGGCTGTCGATCAGTTCGCCGAACAGGGTCGGGCCGATAATCCCGCCCAGGCCGGTGCCGAACGCGTAGAACACGGCAATGGCCAGCGCGCGGATTTCCAGGGGAAAGGTCTCGGCCACGGTCAGGTACGCCGAACTGGCGGCGGCAGAGGCGAAGAAAAAGATTACCATCCAGGCAATCGCCTGCTGGGTCACCGTCAGTAATTCCTGCTGAAACAAGTAGCCGCTGATGGCCAGCAGCACACCGGAAATGGCGTAGGTCAGGCTGATCATCACCCGCCGGCCCACCACGTCGAACAACCGCCCCAGCAACAGCGGGCCGCAGAAATTGCCCAGCGCCAGCGGCAGGACGTACCAGCCAATGTGCGCGGACGGCACGTCGTAGAACTCGGTCAGCACCAGGGCGTAGGTGAAGAAGATCGCGTTGTAGAAAAAGGCCTGGGCGGTGAGCAAGGTCATGCCTACCAGCGCGCGCTGGCGGTAGGCGACAAACAGGGTCTGGAAGATTTCACCCAGCGGCGTGTGATCCCGGGCATGCAGGCGCAGGGGTTTGCCGGTGGGCGCTGGCAATTCATGGCCCTGATCGCGGAAGCGCTGTTCGATGTTCTCGACGATCTGCTTCGCCTCCTCCGTCTGGCCGTGGATCAGCAGCCAGCGCGGGCTTTCCGGCAGCCACAGGCGCATCACCAGAATCAGCAAACCCAACACCGCGCCGATGCCGAAACACAGGCGCCAGCCAAGGTCGCCGCCGATCCAGCCGGGGTCCAGCAGCACAATCGAGCCCACCGCCCCGATGGCCGCACCGATCCAGAACGTGCCGTTGATGGTCAGGTCGACCCAGCCGCGAAAACGCGCCGGGGTGAACTCCTGGATCGTCGAGTTGATGGCCGTGTATTCGCCGCCGATGCCCATGCCGGTGAGGAAGCGAAACAGCATGAAGCTCCACAGGCTGAAGGAAAACGCCGTGGCCGCGGTGGCGCTGACGTAGAGGATCAGGGTGATGAAGAACAGCTTGCGCCGCCCGAGACGGTCAGTCAGCCAGCCGAAGAACAGCGCGCCGAGCACCGCACCGAGGATGTAGGCGCCGCCGGCCAGGCCAATGTCGCTGTTGGTCAGGCGCAGCACGGGGCTGTCTTTCAGCGCCCCGGACACCGAGCCTGCCAGGGTCACTTCGAGCCCGTCGAGCAACCAGGTGATGCCCAAGGCAATCACCAGCAGGGTGTGAAACCGCCCCCAGGGCAATCGATCCAGCCGCGACGGCAGATCGGTTTCGAACACCTCGCCGCGAACATCGGCCTGCTCGGAAATGCTCGTGGTCGCCATGCCTTGATCCTCACCTGTGGCCGGAGGCGGCCTTTGGGTTGTGAGTTCCTCGGCGCTGGGGAGTTCAGAGCAGCTCTTGTGCGAGGGAGCTTGCTCGCGATGACGATGGCAAGGCAGATACATCTGCTTCGAATGTATTGGCCCCTCGCGAGCAAGCTCCCTCCCACAAGAGAAAAGGTGATCGGAGGCTCAACTCACCCAAAAATACATCAACGTCAGGTTGGCCGCCGAGATCAAGCCGAACAAACCCCAGGCCAGAACCTTGGTGGTGGTGCTGTTGGCAAACGGGCCCATCAGTTGTTTGTCGCTGGTGAAACGAATCAACGGCCACAGCGCGAACGGCAGTTGCAGGCTGAGGACCACCTGACTGAGCACCAACATCTTGCCCACCGCGCCGTCCCCGAACCAGATCACCCCGATGAACGCCGGGATCAACGCCAGGCCCCGGGTGATCAGCCGACGCTGCCAGCAGGGAATCTTCGCGTTGAGGAAACCTTCGAGCACCACCTGCCCGGCGATGGTGCCGGTAAAGGTCGAGCTTTGCCCGGCCGCCAGAAGCGCGACGCCGAACAACACACTGGCCAGGGTCCCGCCCACCAGCGGGTCCAGCAGGTGATAGGCGTCCTGGATTTCCACCACGCCGGTGTGCCCGGTGCCGTGAAAGGCCGCCGCTGCAAGGATCAGGATCGCCGCGTTGATGATCAGCGCCAGGCTCAGCGAGGCAATGGTGTCGACCCGGGCGTAGCGGATCGCGCTGGCTTTGTTCGCCTCGGTCTTGCCGTTGACCCGGGTCTGCACCACCGACGAGTGCAGGTACAGGTTATGGGGCATGACCGTGGCGCCGAGAATGCCGATGGCGATGTACAGCGGCTCCTGGTTACTGAGCACGTCCCACGACGGTTTCAGCCCGGCGAACACGTCAGGCCAGAACGGTTTGATCAGCATCAGCTCGATGAAAAAGCAGGTGGCGATGGTGGCGATCAAGCCGAGGATGATGGCTTCCAGACGGCGGAAATTGGCGCCCTGCAGCGCCAGCACGATGACCGTGTCGAAGGCGGTCAACGCCACGCCGGTGGTGATGGACACCCCCAGCAGCAGGTGAAACGCCAGCGCGGCGCCCAGCACTTCCGCCAGGTCAGTCGCCAGAATCGACAGCTCCGCCAGGATCCATTGCCCCTTGGCCACGTTGGGGCTGTAGCGCTGCGCCGACAACTGTGCAAGGTCCCGGCCGGTGGCGATGCCCAGCCGTGAACAGAGGTTTTGCAAGACCATGCCGGACAGGCTGGCCAGCACCACCACAAACAGCAGCGAGTAGCCAAAGCGCGAGCCGGCCTCGATCGCCGTGGCCCAGTTGCCCGGGTCCATGTAGCCGATGGAGATCAGCAGGCCGGGGCCGACAAACAGCATCATCTTGCGGGCGAACGAGGCGTTGGCCGGGATCGATACCGTGTCGGTCACCGCAGAGGGGCAAAACGGCGCGGTGGCGGTGGTAGGCAGTTTGTACTTCACGGGAATCCGGGGGTGGTGACGATGAGTCGGGGAGCTTAAACGCGCAGAAATGTTTTGTCTCGATTCGTTACTATGCGGTTCCTACGGATCTGGAATCTGCTCATGTCTGCCTCTGCTCAAACGGCCGCGAAGACGGCTAATGGCCCCGACGGGATTGACCCGCTGCGGGCTGCGCACATTTCCGCGCGCATTGATCGCCTGCCCGCTGTTGCCACACTCTGGAAACTGGTCGCGCTGCTGTCCATCGGTGGCTTTTTCGAGCTGTATGACCTGTTCCAGACCGCCTACATCAGCCCCGGCCTGATCCGCGATGGCCTGTTCGCCACCGGCAACCAGGGCGTGTTCGGGTTCTCCGACCAGGCGGCCTTCGCGTCGGCGACGTTCCTGGGGCTGTTTCTCGGCGCCAGCTGCCTGAGCCCCATCGCCGACCGCTACGGCCGGCGGGCGATTTTCACCTTCGCGCTGATCTGGTACACCGTCGCCACCGTGCTGATGGGGCTTCAGACCTCGGCGCTGGGCATCATCTGCATGCGCTTTCTGGTGGGCATCGGTCTGGGCATCGAACTGGTGACCATCGACGCCTACCTCTCGGAGCTGGTGCCCAAACGCATGCGCAGCTCGGCGTTTGCGTTTGCCTTCTTCGTGCAGTTTTTGTCGGTGCCGGCGGTGGCGCTGATGTCCTGGTGGCTGGTGCCGCAAGACCCGTTCGGCATTGCCGGCTGGCGGTTTGTGGTGCTGGCAAGCGCCGTGTTCGCGCTGTTCATCTGGTGGCTGCGCTCACGTTTGCCCGAATCGCCGCGCTGGCTGGCGCAACACGGCCGCTTCGAAGAAGCCGAGCGCATCATGGACGACCTCGAAGCCCGTTGCGTGGACGACCTGCAACGCAAGGAACCCGGCAAAATCCTCGACGAACCGGAAACCCATAACGTGGCGGTGGAAGGCAAAGGCCGGTTCGCCGACATCTGGCAGCCGCCGTATCGGCGTCGGGCGCTGATGCTGATTGTCTTCCACGTGTTCCAGGCCATCGGTTTCTTTGGCTTCGGCAACTGGCTGCCAGCGTTGCTGTCCGGCCAGGGCGTCAGCGTCACTCACAGCCTGGGCTACGCGTTCATCATCACCCTCGCCTACCCGCTGGGCCCGCTGTTGTTCGTCAAGTTCGCCAACCGGTTCGAGAACAAGTGGCAGATTGTCGGATCAGCCCTGGGCGCCATGATTTTCGGCACCCTGTTCGCCCAGCAGACGACCCCGGTGGGCCTGGTGTTCTGCGGGGTGATGATCACCTTTTGCAACGCCTGGCTGAGCTTCAGTTATCACTCGTACCAGAGCGAGCTGTTCCCCACCAACATCCGCGCCCGGGCGGTGGGTTTCTGCTATTCGTTCAGCCGGTTGTCGACGGTGTTCAGCAGCCTGTTGATCGGCTTCTTCCTCGACCACTTCGGCACGCCGGGGGTGCTGACGTTCATTGTGGTGAGCATGCTGATCGTGATGATCACCATCGCCACCTTCGGGCCGAGAACGCGGAACCTGGCGCTGGAAGATATTGCGCATTGAGGTAAAGGCGAGTTCGCACGTCTGATGATCGTTCCCACGCTCGTGGTAACAGCTGTTTGGACGCTCCGCGTCCTGTGACGCAGAGCGTCACGCAAGGCATTCCCACGCAGAGCGTGGGAACGATCAATGAGCCTAGGTGGGAGGGAGCTTGCTCGCGAAAGCGGTGGTGCGTCTGGTCATCCTTCTCAGCGAATCCCCAACCGCTTGGCCAGTCTGCTCAGGTTGGCGCGGTCGACGCCGAGCTCGCGGGCGACGTCTGCCCATTTGCCGTGGTGACGTTCCAGGGCTTCGCTGATCAGGATCGACTGGAAGGCATCCACTGCGTCTTTCAAGCCTTCGCCCGGTTGGACGGTGGGGGCATCGCCGGCGATGGCGAGGGTCGGTGCGGGGCTGGCGGTTGAGTCATCAAGGCCCAGCGCGGCAGCCTCGATGGTGAGGATGCTCGGGCGCTCCCGGTGACCGGACAACGCCTTCAACACCCCACGGCTAATCAAATGTTCAAGCTCGCGCACGTTGCCGGGCCATGAATACCCCACCAGCAACTTCTGCGCCTCGGGGCTGATCCGCAAACTGCGCAGCCCTATGCGCGCGCGGTTTTCTTCCAGAAAATAACCGGCCAGCAACAGCACATCACGGCCCCTCTCCCGCAGCGGCGGCACCCGCAGCGGGTACACGCTCAAGCGGTGGTAGAGGTCGGCACGAAAGCGCCCTTCCTTCACTTCTTGCGCCAGGTTGCGGTTGGTGGCGGCGATGATCCGCACGTCCACATGGTGCTCCTGATCAGAACCCACCCGCTGCAACTGTCCGCTCTGCAGCACACGCAGCAGCTTGGACTGCACCGCCAGCGGCAATTCGCCGACCTCGTCGAGGAAGATCGTGCCGCCGTCCGCCAGTTCGAACTTGCCGCTGCGGCCACTGACCGCGCCGGAAAACGCACCCTTCACGTGGCCGAACAATTCGCTTTCCACCAGCGACTCCGGCAAAGCCGCGCAGTTGAGGCTGATCAGCGGTTTGTGCGCCCGAGGGGAATTCAAATGGAGGGCTTCGGCGACCAGTTCCTTGCCGACCCCGGTCTCGCCGGTGATCAGCACGCTCAGCGGACTGTTGCCCACCAGCTCAATCTCTTGCATCAGCTGCTTGTGCACCGCGCTCTGGCCGATCAATTCCCGGGGGCCCCGCCCGCCGGCGGCGCGTTTGTAGGCTTCAGCCAACTGGCGCTGATCTTCAACGCTGCGCGACAGCTGATTGATCCGCTCACTGGCCGTGACCGTCGCCGCCGCCAGGCTGGCGAACGCTTGCAGGTTGTCCAGGTCCAGGCTGCCGAAGCGTGACGCATCGAGGGAATCGAGGGTGATCACCCCCCACGGCGTGTCCTGCACGTACAGCGGACAGCCCAGGCAATCGTGCACTTCCAGATGCCCGTGAAGGCCGTCCACCAGTCCGTCGTAGGGGTCCGGCAACTCGCTGTCGGCGCAGAAACGGGTCGGCCCCTGCTGTTCAAGAATGATCTTGAGCCGGGGATGCTCGTCGACCTTGAATCGCCGCCCCAGGGTGTCCGGGCTCAACCCCTCCACCGAAACCGGCACCAACACGTCGCCTTCAAGCTTGAGCAGCGCCACCGCATCGCACGGCAGCAATTGACGCAGGGACCGCAATAGCCGCCGGTAGCGTTCCTCGTCCGGCAGTTCGCGGGACAGGTCGGCCACCAGCGGCACCAACGCCAGGAGCAAGGGATTTGTCATAACAGCCTCAACGTCGGAGGGACCCAGCAGCAGGGGTATGAAATCGCGGTCATTATGACAGCAACCGTGCAGACGCAACCCACCCATCACGCCCCCCTGCTCGCCAAATAACGGGCATGGCCGCTTCGCCAAAAAAACGCCGCGAAGTTGTTTCTTCTTTGCTACGGCACCTGAGCAAAGTGCAACTTTAAACGCTCGGTTATTTCTGACGTCAGGCCCCCGTCGTTGTCAGCGACCCTGTTTAATATAAATGGAGTCCGCGAAAAACTGATCGTGGTTATAGTCGAGCCGACCCCCAAGGAGCACTCACTATGGCCAGAATTCAGGGACGAGTTCTTGAAACTTACCCGCCGCTGGTAGTTGATCTGGACGGCACTTTATTGCGTTCGGACTTGCTGATGGAAACAGCGATGGCGTTTATCAGAAGCCAGCCGCTCAAGGTCTACAAGTTGCTCGG
This sequence comes from Xanthomonas sp. WHRI 1810A, assembly GCF_040202885.1. Lineage (NCBI taxonomy): Bacteria > Pseudomonadati > Pseudomonadota > Gammaproteobacteria > Lysobacterales > Lysobacteraceae > Xanthomonas > Xanthomonas sp. WHRI 1810A. The sequence goes on along the minus strand of NZ_JBEGED010000028.1, from coordinate 38,040 downwards.
CTGGTTGTTTCAAGGCAAGGCCGCGCTCAAGGAAGGCCTGGCGCTGGAGACCCAGATAGACGTCTCGGTGCTGCCCTACGACCCGCAGGTCATCGAGATGATCAAGGCAGAAAAGGCCAACGGCCGGATGATCGTCCTGGCCACCGCCAGCCATGTCAGCCTGGCGGAAAAGATTGCCGAACACCTTGATCTGTTCGATCTGGTATTGGCCTCTAATACCAACCGAAACTTGTCCGGCGATAACAAGCGCGACCTGTTAGTGGCCCACTACGGCGAGGGCGGCTTTGACTACCTGGGCAACTCCAAAGATGACGTGCCCATCTGGAAAGTGTCACGCCAGGCCTGGCTGATTAACCCTCATTCGGGTGTAGAACAACGTATTAAAGCGGTGCGCGAGATCGAGCCGGTGGTGCGTTCCAACACCGCCAGCCTGCGGGACTGGCGCAAAGCATTGCGCCTGCACCAGTGGCTGAAAAATGCCCTGGTCTTCGTGCCCCTGCTGGCCTCCCACCGCATCAGCCAGTTCGAACTGGTGCGCGACGGGGTGCTGGCGTTCCTTTTTTTCGGCCTGTGCGCCTCCAGCGTCTACATCCTCAACGACCTGCTGGACCTGTGCGACGACCGCCACCACAAGAGCAAATGCAACCGCCCGTTCGCCAGCGGCAAGCTGTCGATCAAGGCGGGACTGTTGCTGGTGCCAACGTTGCTGGCGGTGTCGTTCGGCGGCGCGCTGATGCTGTTGCCGTGGCAGTTCTCGGCGGTGATGGCCGCGTATTACTGCCTGACGCTGGGGTACTCGCTGAGCCTCAAACGCATGATGGCGGTGGACGTGATTGTGCTGGCGATGCTCTACACCGCCCGCATCATCGCCGGCGTCGCGGCGTTCAACCTGACGCTGACGTTCTGGATCCTGGCCTTCTCGATGTTCATGTTCCTGAGCCTGGCCATGGTCAAGCGCTACGCCGAACTGCGGGACGCCCGGGCCCGGGAGGTCAACACCATGGCCCGGGGGCGCGGCTACTACCCGGGCGACCTGGACATGATCGCGTCCCTGGGCGCGTCGTCCGGTTACCTGGCGGTCATGGTCCTGGCGCTGTACATCCAGGACGCCGCCACCACCGCGCTATACGGCACCCCGCACGTCATCTGGCTGGCGTGCCCGCTGTTGCTGTTCTGGGTGACGCGGGTGTGGATGCTCACCCATCGCGGCATGATGAACGATGACCCGGTGGTGTTCGCCATCCGCGACCGCTCCAGCCAGCTGATCGGCGCGGCGTTCATGATGATGTTCTGGATCGCCGCATGAGCGCGCCGTTGTATTCCTGGGGACGCTTCCCCCACACCCCGCAGCGCGGGCACCGTTGCGAGTGGCTGCAGGATCTGCCCGCCCATCTGGAGCGGGTGATCGACCGCTATCAGAGCAGCCTGCCGTTCGGCAACGGTCGCAGCTACGGCGACAGTTGCCTGGCCAGCAGCGATGAAGTGCTGCACATGAACGCACTGGACCGGGTGATCAGCGCCGACTGGCTGGCGGGGACGCTGCGGGTGGAAGCCGGCATCTCCCTGGCGGCGGTGCTGGCGGTGGCGATTCCCCAGGGCTGGTTCCTGCCGGTCACGCCCGGCACCCAGTTCGCGACCATCGGCGGCGCCATCGCCAACGATGTCCACGGCAAGAACCATCACGTGCGTGGCACCTTCGGCCGGCACGTGCGCAGCTTCGGCCTGCTGCGTCAGGGCCAGGCGCCGATGACCTGTTCAGCGACCGTCAACGTCCCGCTGTTCGCCGCGACCATTGGCGGCCTGGGCCTGACCGGGGTGATCGAATGGGCCGACATCCAGTTGATGCCGATCCGCGCCAGCCAGATCGACTTCACCGTGCAGCGCTTTGCCAATCTGGCGGAGTTCTTCGCCCTGTCCGCCGAACTGGACGCGCAGCATGAATACAGCGTCGCCTGGGTCGATTGCCTGGCCAAGGGCGCAGACAGCGGGCGCGGCGTGTTCATCGTCGGCGACCACGCCCAATACGGTTCGCTGGAGGTCGGCCAGCGCTCGAAGTTGAGCGTGCCGCTGACACCGCCGGTGTCCTTGATCAACCACCTGTCGTTGAGCGCGTTCAACAACGCTTATTGGCGCCTGCACCCCGCCCAACGCACCGGCAAACGCAGTCGCTACGAGCCTTTTTTCTACCCGCTGGACCGCGTGCTGCACTGGAACCGGATCTACGGCCGGCGCGGTTTTCAGCAGTACCAGTGCGTCATCCCCGACGCCAGTGCCGAGGTCGCCATGGGCGAACTGCTGGCCGCGATTGCCGACTCAGGCCAGGGCTCGTTTCTGGCCGTGCTCAAGCGCTGCGGCGACTTGCCGTCCCCCGGCCTGTTGTCGTTCCCGCTGCCCGGTACATCCCTGGCGCTGGATTTTCCTCAGAGCGAAACCCTGGAAAACGTTGTGTTCCCGCGGCTGGACGAGATTGTCCGGGCCGCCGGTGGCCGCTTGTACCCGGCCAAGGACGCTCACATGAGTGGCGCCGATTTTCGTCAGGCCTACCCCGCCTGGGAGCAATTGGAAGCGCTGCGCGATCCCGCCCTGATGTCCCGTTTCTGGAGACGCGTGGTGTTATGAAAGAGGTATCAAACCCGTTATGAAAAGAGTCCTGATCATCGGCGCTACCTCGGCCATCGCCAGTGCCTGCGCCCGTTTGTGGGCCACGCAAGGCAGTGATTTCTTCCTGGTGGCGCGCAACGTCGACAAGCTGCAACAGACCGCCGCCGACCTCAAGGGGCGTGGCGCGCGGCACGTTACTCTGCATGAAATGGACGCCAATGACGTGGCGGCGCACCCGCTGATGCTCAGCCGCTGCCTGACCGCGCTGGGCCAGATCGACATCGCCCTGATCGCCCACGGTACTCTGCCCGACCAGAAAGCCTGCGAAACCGACGTCGGCCTGGCGCTGCGCGAGTTTGCCAATAACGGCACCTCGGTCATTGCTCTGTTGACGGTGCTGGCGGTGCAATTCGAGACCCAGCGCTGCGGCAGCCTGGCGATCATTTCGTCGGTGGCGGCCGATCGCGGGCGGCCCTCCAATTACTTGTACGGCAGCGCCAAGGCGGCGGTCTCGACCTACTGCGAAGGCTTGCAGGCCAGGCTGTTCAAAGTCGGCGTGCACGTGACCACCATCAAACCGGGCTTTGTCGAAACGCCGATGACCAAGGGCCTGAACCTGCCGGCGGCCTTGCTGGCGCAACCGGCGCAGGTGGCACAACGCATCGTCACCGGGATCGCCAACAAGGTGCCGACCCTGTACGCCCCCGGTTTCTGGGCGCTGATCATGTGGGTCATCCGCTCGATTCCCCAGCCCGTGTTCAAGAGGCTCAACCTGTGAGCGAGTCCCTGCAACTCTCGGGCTGGCGCTTCCGCGCGGTGCTGCTGTCGGTAGTCGGCTCGGCGCTCGGCTATCTGGGCTTCTCGCTGTGGGGCGGCTGGCACGCGGTGGGCCTGGCGGTGGGTGAAGTCGGCCTGGTGGGGATCGTCATCGCGCTGCTCATGTCGTCGGTCAATTACGGCCTGCGTTTCGTGCGCTGGCAGGTGTACCTGAAGGTGCTAGGCCATCCGATGCCGTGGCGCCCGAGCCTGAACATTTACCTGGCCGGTTTTGCCCTGACCACCACCCCCGGCAAAGCCGGTGAAGCGCTGCGCGGTGTGCTGCTCAAGCGCTGGGGCGTGCCGTACCCGAAAAGCTTCGCGGCGTTTTTCAGCGAGCGGCTGTCGGACCTGTTCGCGGTGGTGCTGCTGACCCTGTTCGGCCTGTCGCTGTACCCCGAAGCGCTGCCGATGATCGTGGTCGGCGTCAGTCTGGTGCTGGTCGGTCTGCTGGTGCTGTCCCAGCGTCGCTTGCTGGAGCGACTGATGCTGATACTGCCCAACCGCGGCGGCAAGGTCGTCGGCCTGCTGCAGCACTTGATGCAGGTATTGCTGCAGGCCCAGCGCTGCCATCGCCTGGGCCTGATGCTGGGCCTGACCGCGCTCAGCGTGATCGCCTGGAGTGCCGAGGCCCTGGCCTTCCACTGGATTCTGCAGTGGATGGGCGCCGACATTCCCCTGACCTTCGCCGTCTTCGTCTACGCCCTGGCGATGCTGGCCGGCGCGGTGAGTTTCATGCCCGGCGGCCTGGGCGGCGCAGAAGCAGTGATGGTCGGGCTGCTGGTGTGGAAAGGCATGTCCAGCGCCGACGCCATCGCCGCCACCGTGCTGATTCGCCTGGCCACCCTGTGGTTTGCCGTGGCCATCGGCGCGGTCATGTTGCTCAGGCTCAGGGGCGAGACCCCGCTGCACAGTCAACCGGTTCAATAGCGTCACGCTCGCACTTTCACGCACGGAAAAGGGACAGGAGTAGCAGTCATGCTTGCAGGCACACGAGATCGGTCATCGACCCTCATTCCGCGGCTCTTGGTGATTGGCGCCATCGTCTGGAGTTTTGTGGCTTCCAGCGGGCCGATTCAATGGATGGACAATGGCGTGTTCCTCGCCGACGCCTCACAAGGCCGGTACTTCAGTGAATCCCTGGGGCCGCTGGATCATCCGCTCTATCAGTTTTTCATCACAGCGGTGTTCGACCTGTTCGGCCCGCAGTTGCTGAGCCTGCTCAACTCGTTCCTGCTGATCCCCCTGGCGTGGGTCATCTTCCGCCTGGGCACCAGCGTCGGTGCCAGCCGTCGCCAGGCATTGCTGGCCATTGGCGTGGCGGTGTTGTCCCACGCGGTGTTCTGGGTCTCGACCAAAGCCGAGGTGTACCTGCTGCACACGCTGCTGGTGATGGCCGCGTACATGGTGCATTTCGACACCCGTTTCAGGCTGCGCACCCTGCAGCGGCTGTTCATCATCGGGGCGTTCACCGGCCTGGCGGCGGCGATCCATCAACTGACGTTCATCGTGCTGCTGCCGCTGTACGCGCAACTGGTGTGGCAATACCGCTGGCGCGCGCTGATGACCCTTCCCGGTGCGGCCCTGGGGTTTGCCGTGACCTTTCCGGCGATCCTTCAGGACATGGAAGCCGGGCGCAGCCTGCTGGAGATCGGTCATCGCTACCTGATCGGCATCCCTGACCGCACGGCCGAGCTGACGTGGGAAGGTTCGCTGTTTCGCTTCGACGACATGTGGCACGAGAAAAACTCGGTGGTGCTGCTGATGCTGTCTCTGATCGGCCCTCAGCTCCTGGGGCTGGTGCTGTTTCCCAAGCGTTCGGCGCTGCGACTGTTGTGGGCGGCGGCGATGCTCAATTTTGTGTTCGCGGTGTCGTACAACGTCACCGACCGCTTCACGTTTTTTCTGCCGGGGGTCGTGCTGCTGAGTCTGCTGGGGGTGATCCGCTTGCAGGCGGTGCTGTCCTGGCTCGGTGCCGTCCGGTTGATGCCGGCCTCGGTGCTGTGTTCGCCGGTGGCGATCCTGCTGGTGTATTCGGTGTACGCCCACCACATCATCGAACTGCCCACCCACACCGAAAAACTGCCGTTTCGCGATGACATTCACTACTTCATGGTGCCCTACCTGCCGGATCGTTCCGCCGAAGCCTTCGTGCGCAGTTACGAACAAGCCGCACCGGAAGGCGCCCTGATCATCTCCGACTGGACCCCCAACGGCGCCCTGCGCTCGGCCCAGGCCAGCGGCCACCTGAAAAACCGCACCTTCGAGCTGTGCGAAGAAGTCCAGGACATCAGCGCCTACCTGCAAGGCCCGGGCGCCTACCTGGCCCGCACCAGTTACTGCGGCGTGATTGCCAATCGGTATCAGCTGGATGTATTGCCGGTGGGGTTCGCGGTGAAGGTGAAGGAGCAGTTGTAGCGAGAACGGAATTGCAGCGCGAAGCCCCGCTTTTGTAGGCTGCCGAGCCCGTGCGACGCTGCGATTGCGGTATATCAGACACACCGCATCGCAGCCTCGCACGGGCTCGTCAGCTCCTACAGGGATCGGGGGTGATCTCGGGTTTGGCGAAGAGGACCGTTACGAGGCACGCATTCGTTTACGGCTTTGCCGGTGAGGCGCTGTCTTGCCTGTACGTGTGGTCAGGGTCGATGACCAGACGCTCGACCTGGGCAGCCAACTCAGCGCTGTGATAAAGGTCTAGGCACTTCAACAAATCGAAACGAACGCCCTTCACTTCCGACTCCACAATCGGATTGTGATAATCCCTGGTCAGGTAATCATCCACTAATTCACGGATAGCAAACGGGGCTTGCTCCAAATCATAAGAGCTCCAGTCCCTCAACGCGCTCACACTACTTCCGGCGTCCTTGACGACATCCGCGTCATGTTTGTAAGCAGTGGTGATACATGTTGCCAGCGCCATATCCTTGTAGTTTTGCGCGTAGGTACGTGCCCCTGCCTGCGGGGAATTGCCCCAATCACCCTTCGCTTCGCAAACCGAAACACAGGAAAACGCCACTGTAATGCCCAATGCAATTATTGACAGGTAAATCACGGCAGACTCCAGAAGTATGCGCGATCGGTACGATAACTTGCCTCTGGCTCGTTGAAGTAGCACTGATCGTAGCAAATGCGGCCATCAAACAACGTTGCATGGCCTTGGGCATCCGACCAGCCTGACACTTCGAACAGGATCACGCCCTTTTTGTCTGCGAACTTTCCACCGTCTGGAGGGGGGTAGCTGACGACCTCAGGTTTGCCCCACTGCCTTTGTAAAAAATCGATGAGATTTTTCACCCGGAAGAAATATTGACGTTTGTCCGCTCCTGAGACTGTCTGGCCAAGGACGGGCGGAATAACCAAACCAGCCTGATTCAATATGTAGCTCATGCGAACGGCACAGGTGTTAGTCCAGCGCTGGTTAGGGACGGGGTTATTAATATTCACTGCGACATAGCCGCCGATCATGCGTGAAACCCTGGCGCTGGAGTCGGCAGGGTCGTAAATCCGCCGAGAGGCTGCCCAGGCGATAGCAAAAGAAGGTCGTGTCATCTGTCTTCCCTGATAACGAGTTCTGAAAGCGGGCGACCCTATCAGCATTTAGGACAGATCCACGGCGCTAGGAAAAATCAGGATCCGTCCTATGCCGAATGTGGAATTACTCCTACATGAATGCGACTGACGCAGAGCCTGAGGACGGTCATCTATCGGGTGCGGACGCAAAACCCGTGGGAGCGGACCTGTCCGCAGCTGCTGGGACTGCTGCTGTTTCCCAAGCGTTCGGCCTTGCGCCTGCTGTGAGCGGCGGCGATGCTCAACTTCGTGTTTGCGGTGTCGTACAACGTGACTGATTGCTTCACGTTTTTCCTTCCCGGGGGTCGTGCTGCTGAGTCTGCTGGGGGTGATCCGCTTGCAGGCGGTGCTGTCTCGACTCGGTGCTATTGCGGCGTGATTGCCAATCGGTATCAGCTCGATGCGTTGCCGGTGGGGTATGCGGTGAAGGCGAAGGAGCAGTTGTAGGAAGATATTGATAACGCGCTGAACGCTGTGAATGATCGTGCCCACGCTCCGCGTGGGTATGCAGCCCCGGACGCTCCGCGTCCTTGACGCGGAGCGTCATTCGCAGCGCTACCACGCAGAGCGTGGGAGCGATCAACACGCAATGTATGGGGCCCATTATCGAATCGCGAGCAAGCTCCCTCCCACAACAACTGCGCCAGGCGGTGACTTCAGATGCCCTGAGCGAATCCAGCCTTGGGCCGCTCAGCTTTTCTTCAGCGCCTCTTCCTTGTGCATCGCCAGATGCCCGGTCTTGTCGCTTTTGACTTCGTACTGCGGGTGTTCTTTGGACGCATGGCGCTGCTTGCCCATGAACTCGACATCGCTGGTGTGGATTCTGGTCACCTTGCCTGTGATGTGGCCGACTTCGGAGTTCCAGGTGACGTGGTCGCCGACTTTGAAGGGGTGGGTCATGGGTGCTCCGTTTTAATGTCGGGACAGATTTTTTGAAGCGGCATCGCACTCACGGCTGCCACTGCGTCTTGCGCCCATCAAGCTTGCGATCCAGAAAGCTCGCCGCGCTGATCAGTGCCAGGTGGCTCAAGGCCTGGGGTGTATTGCCCAGGTGATGACCGTGGGCGTCGAACTCTTCGGCGTACAGCCCCAGCGGATTGGCGTAGCGCAGCAACTGTTCGAACTCCAGGTGCGCCTGCTCCACCCTGCCCGCCCGGGCCAGGCATTCGACGTACCAGAACGAACACGCCACAAACGCGCCCTCGTCGCCCATCAACCCGTCGTCGTACACATCGTCGTTGCGGTAGCGGTAAACCATGCCGTCACGCACCAGCGTGCGTTCGATGGCGTCCAGGGTCGACAGCCAGCGCGGATCGCTGGCGCCGACAAAGCGCACCAGCGGCATCAGCAACATAGAGGCGTCGAGGTTTTTGCTTTCGGTGTGCTGCACGAAATGGCCGCGCTCTTCGTCCCAGAAATTCGTCCAGATGTCGTCGTGAATCGCCTGGCGCTCTTTGTCCCAGCGAGCAAAGGGCGCCGGCAGCGAACGCTTGGCGGACAAGCGCAAGGCCCGATCCAGTGCCACCCAGCACATCAGCCGCGAGTGCAGGAAATGCTTGTCGTCGCCGCGCATTTCCCAGATGCCCACGTCCTTGCTGCGCCAGCTCTCGCACAATTCGTTGGTCAGCCGGGTGACGTGTTTCCAGCCTTCGTGGGAAATGGCTTCGCCGTATTTATTGGACAGGTACACCGCGTCCAGCAGCTCGCCGTAGATGTCCAGCTGGGTCTGTTTGTACGCCTCGTTACCGATACGCACCGGCGTGGCGCCGCCGTGACCGGCGAGGTGATCCAGGTGTTCTTCGGGCAGTTCTTCCTGGCCGTCGAGGGAATACAGAATCCCGAGCTTGTTGGCGTCTTCACAGCAGTCGCCCATGCGTTCACGGACCCAGTGCATGAAATCATTGGCTTCGTCGGTGTAGCCCAGGCGCATGAAGGCGTAGACGGTGAACGACGCATCGCGGATCCAGGTGTAGCGGTAGTCCCAGTTGCGCTCGCCGCCGGACTCTTCCGGCAGACCAAATGTCGCGGCCGCGATGATGCCGCCGTGCCTGCGCGAGGTCAGCAGCTTGAGCGCCAATGCAGAGCGGTTGACCATTTCACGCCATCGCCCGCGGTATTCCGACTGCCGGCTCCAGCCACGCCAGTACTTCAGGGTGTCTTTGAGGTAGCGATCACACTGGCTGGCGCGGACTGACTCATCGTCGGCACCGCCGAGAACGAACTCGATCATCGCGTCCTGCTCCATCTGGAACTCGGCCGCCGCAGCGTGCTCATCCAGACGCAGCGCCGTGGTCGCCGACAGGCGCATCGTCGGCTGGCCGGGTGCTTCGAACAACACGTCCTCGCCGTCCATGCGGGCGGTGGTGTCGGCGCGGCTGTAGTCATGGCGAACGCGGCAGACCATGCGCACAGTACAACGCCCATGGCGCACGTGAATCCGGCGCGACAGGCGCGGCAGGTCGTCCACATTGTTGGCAATCGGCATCAGGTCAGTGACCTCGACCACTGCGTCTTCGGCGATCCAGCGGGTCATCAGCACGTTGGTTTCGGGCAGGTACAGCTGCTGGCGGCGCGCGTCGGGCAGGTCCGGCGACAATTGGAAAATCCCGGCATCGGGGGTGTCGAGCAACGCGGTGAAAATCGACGGACTGTCGAAGTCCGGCCAGCAGCAGAAGTCGATGCTGCCGGTGTCCGCCACCAAGGCGGCGCTGCGCATGTCGCCGATGATGCCGTGATTCTCGATCGGGTTCTGCAGTTCGTCACGGGGTGACATCTGGTGCTGTTGCTCGTGCTCAACCATTGTTTCGGAACTCCGGATACAGGCTCATGCCACCATCGATGAACAGCGTAGTGCCATGCACGTAATCGGAGGCGTCGGAGGCCAGCCAGACCACAGCGTTGGCAACGTCTTCGGCTTCGCCCACTCGCCCGTACGGGATCAATTCAAGAAGCTTTTTCTCGGCATCGCCTTCGGTGGCCTTGGTGTTGATGGCGGTGCGAATGGCGCCCGGTGCGATGCTGTTGACGCGAATACGCTGCTCGCCGACTTCCTGGGCAATGCTGCGCATCAACAGGTCGATACCGCCCTTGGACGCGGCGTAATTGACGTGTCCGGCCCAAGGAATCAGCTGGTGCACCGAACTCATGTGGATCACCTTGCCCAGCGCCCGGGAAATGTCCGGACGGATCTGTTGTTTGCCAAACTGACGCAGGGCGGCACGCACGCAGAGAAACTGCCCGGTAAGGTTGACCTCGATCACCGTGTTCCAGTCATCCAGGGTCATGTCGGCAATCGCGGCATCTTTCTGCAGCCCGGAATTGGCCAGCAGGATGTCCAGCCGGCCAAAGGCTTCAAGGGTCTGGACGAACAGTTTTTCGACGTCGGCTTCTTTGGACACATCGGCGCCCACGGCAATCGCCTGGCCGCCCTGATCGCGGATCTGCTGCGCGAGTTTTTCCGCAGGCTCGGCGTGGGAGTTGTAGTTGATCACCACCGCCGCCCCGGCGTCGGCCAGGCCCTTGGCCGATGCTGCCCCCAGCCCTGAACTGCCGCCGGTGACCAACGCCACCTGGCCCTTTAATGAAATGAGCATGAATCGAGCCTCCTGTGAGCGTTTTAATGCTGACCGAAGGCTGTCGATGTAAGTTCAGTGCCGGTCATTGTAGGAGCTGACGAGCCGCCGAAGGCTGCGATTGCGGTGTGTCAGATGTACCAGATCGCAGCCTTCGGCAGCTCGTCAGCTCCTACAGGGTCAGCGTCGGGCCCATGAAATCTCGGTCATCTCCACCACCGCGCTAGACGCCAACCAACCGCGCTCCATAAACTGTCCCCCATCATTTCGTAACAACGGGTGACCAGATGTGGGGTATGGGGACGGTGACCGATGAATCGAAATGAACTGCGCAAGGCCGACATCAACCTGATGGTGGTGTTCGAGACCTTGATGCTGGAGCGTAACGTGACCCGCGCCGCGGAAAAGCTGTTCCTCGGCCAGCCCACCATCAGTGCCGCGCTCAACCGGCTGCGGGCGCTGTTCAATGACCCGTTGTTCATCCGCGTCGGTCATCGCATGGAACCCACGGCCCGGGCCCATGAGCTGATTCATCACCTGTCACCGGCGCTGGATGCCATGTCGGTGGCCCTGAGCCTGAGCCGGGATTTCGACCCGGCCAGCAGCGACATGACCTTCCGCCTCGGGGTCTCCGACGACGTCGAATACAGCCTGCTGCCGCCGCTGCTGCGCGCCATCCGCGAGGAAGCACCCGGCATCGTGGTGGTGATCAAGCAGGTCAACTACTGGAATATCTCGGAGTTGCTGATGTCCGGCGAGGTCACCGTCGGCGTGTGCCTGACCCGCGACTTGCCGGCCAATGCCAAGCGCAAGCAGCTGCGCAACATGCAGCCGATGGTGGTGCAGGCGCGCAAGCCGTCCCAGCCCATGACCCTGGACGAATACTGCTCACGCCCGCATGTGGTGGTGTCGTACGTGGCCAACATCAGCACGTTTGCGGATGAGTGGCTGGAGGCCATCGGCCGCAAGCGGCACACGGTGCTGTCGGTGCCGCAGTACAGCACCCTGCCCGCCTTGATGGCCGATACCGATCTGCTGTGCAACCTGCCGGATCACCTGACCACGGCCATGACCAACGCCGGCCTGCTGTACGGCGAACCGCTGCCGTTCGTATCGCCCATGCTGGACCTGTCCATGGTCTGGCTCAGCGTCATGGACACCGACCCGGCTGAGCGCTGGCTGCGCAAGAAGCTGGAGCTGTTCATGGGGGACCCGCACGCGATCCCCGCGATCAACCCGCCGGCTTGAACCAAAGGCTCAGCCGAAACGACCGGTGATGTAGTCCTCAGTCTGGGTCTTGGACGGCTTGGTGAAGATGGTGTCGGTGTCGCCGTGTTCGATCAGTTCACCCATGAACATGAACGCGGTGTAGTCCGAGCAACGTGCCGCCTGTTGCATGTTGTGGGTCACGATGATCACCGTGAACTGCTCTTTGAGCTCGGTGATCAACTGCTCGATACGGCCGGTGGAGATCGGGTCCAGGGCTGAGGTCGGTTCGTCCAGCAGCAGCACTTGCGGGCGCAGCGCGATGGTGCGTGCAATGCACAGACGCTGTTGCTGACCACCGGACAGGCTCTGCGCGCTCTGCTTGAGCTTGTCTTTGACTTCGTCCCACAACGCCGCACCGCGCAATGCCTGCTCCACACGCTCTTCCATCTCGCGACGCGACAGCTTCTCGTGGTGACGCACGGCGTAGGCGATGTTCTCGAAAATTGACATCGGAAACGGCACCGGCTTCTGGAACACCATGCCCACGTTGCTGCGCAGGCGGTTCATCGAATAGCTCGGGGCCAGGATGTTTTCGCCGTTGAGGAGCACTTCGCCGCGCGCTTCCTGCTTGGGGTACATCGAATAGATCCGGTTGAACACCCGCAGCAGCGTTGACTTGCCGCAGCCCGAGGGACCGATGATCGCAGTGATGCGCTTCTCGGGGATGTTCATGTCGATGGACTTGAGCGACTTGTTGTCGCCATAGAAAAACTCGAGGCCGCGCACCTGGATCTTGGTTTTTTCATCGGCAAGGGAAAGGTTATTCATCAGGACGACCTATTACGCAAAAGAATTAAACGGGAGCTCAGGCTCAGGACCAGAACGAACATCGTCAGGATCAGCGCGCCGGCCCAGGCCAGAGAGTGCCAGTCATCGAACGGGCTCATGGCGTACTGGAAGATCACCACGGGAACGCTGGCGATTGGTTTGAGGATGTCACTGCTCCAGAACTGGTTGCCGAAGGCGGTGAACAGCAGCGGCGCGGTTTCGCCGGTGATACGCGCCAGCGCCAGCAACACACCGGTGACCACGCCGGCCTTGGCCGCGCGCAGCACGATTTGCAGGGTCAGCTTCCATTGCGGCACGCCCAGGGCCAGCGCGGCTTCACGCATGGTGGACGGTTGCAGCTGGAGCATTTCATCGGTGGTGCGCACCACCACCGGGATCACCAGCAGCGCCAGGGCAAGGGCACCGGCCAGGGCAGAGAAACCGACCTGGTGGTTGGTCACGGCGCTCAGCGGCAGGATCACCGCGGTGTAGACGAACAGGCCCAGCACGATCGACGGCGCCGAGAGCAGGATGTCGTTGATGAAACGCACGGCATTGCCAAGCTTGGTGTGACGGGCGAACTCGGCCAGCCAGATGCCGGCCATCAAGCCGATGGGCGTGCCGATCAGCAAGCCAATGCCGGACATCAGGAAGCTGCCGTAAAAGGCGTTGGCCAGACCGCCTTCGGAACCGGGCGGTGGGGTCATTTCAGTGAACAGCCGCGTGTTCAGCGCCTGAAAGCCGTTGACCACGGTGGTCAGCAGAATCCACACCAGCCACAACAGCCCGAACGCGGTCGCGCCGCAGCTCAACACCATGGCGATCATGTTTTTTATGCTGCGAACCCGGTACAGGTTCTCGTTTTCGACCTTGCTCATACTCCCTCCTTGCGCGACAGCCGAGACAACATCAGACGCGCCAGCGCCAGCACGATGAACGTCACCACAAAAAGCAGGAAGCCCAGGGCAATCAGTGCCGAACGGTGCAGGTCGGTGTAGGCCTCACTGAACTCGTTGGCAATCACCGAGGCAATCGAGCTGCTGGGCATCATCAAAGATGCAGAGAACTGGTGCGCGTTGCCGAGGACGAAGGTCACGGCCATGGTCTCGCCCAAGGCACGGCCCAAACCCAGGAAAATCCCGCCGACCACCGCCGAGCGGGTGTAGGGCAGGACGATGTCCCAGACCACTTCCCAGGTCGTGCCGCCCAGTGCGTAGGCGGACTCTTTGAGCGCCACCGGCACGCTGCGAAACACTTCCTGCATCACCGAGGTAATGAACGGCGTGATCATGATCGCCAGCACGATGCCGGCGGTCAGCATGCCGATCCCCAGCGGCGGGCCCTGGAAGATCGGGCCAATCAGCGGCAAGGCGCCGAGGTTGTCGTTGATCCAGGGCGCCATGTTTTCCGCCATGAACGGGCCGAACACAAACAGGCCCCACATGCCGTAGATGATCGAAGGAATGCCCGCCAGCAGCTCGACCGCAGAGGCGATCGGCATGCGCAACCACGGTGGCGCGACTTCAGTCAGGAAGATCGCGATGCCGAAGCTCACCGGAACGGCGATCAGCAGCGCGAGAAAGGAGGTCACCAGGGTGCCGTAGATCGGGACCAACGCGCCAAATTTGCCGTTGACCACGTCCCATTCGGAACTGGTGAGAAATTCGAAACCAAAGGTCTTGAACGCCAGGGCACCGCCCCACAGCGTCGAGCCGGCAATACTTGCCAGCAAAACCAGCACCAACAAAGCCGCGCCCAGCATCGTGCGCCGGAACCAGGCGTCATGACGATGATCGCGGGCTGCGCGTTTTTCGCTCTCGGATTCGACATCCGGAATGACAGCGGACATGTATTGGGTGTTTTCAGTCATGGTAGGTCCACTCGCAAAGAAACCCTGTCACCGAGCAGCGATGACAGGGGTAAGACTCAGAAGCGTTGAGTTACTTGGTGAACTCGGTTTTCCAGTAGTCTTCGATCTTGCTGACCAGCGATTTCGGCAGTGCTACATATTCCAGGGCTTCAGCCTGGGACTGACCTTTTTCCAGGGACCATTTGAAGAAATCGAAAGCAGCAGCGCTTTTCTCGGCGTTCTTCGGTTGCTTGTACATGATGATCCAGGTGGTCGCGGTGATCGGCCATGCAGCGTCGCCCGGGGCGTTGGTCATGATCAGGTTGAAGTCTTTGGCGCTGGCCCAATCGGCGGTGTCAGCGGCAGCAGCAAAGGCTTTGGCATCAGGCGTGATGAACTTGCCTGCGGCGTTTTTCAGCTGGGAGTAAGAGATTTTGTTCTGAGTAGCGTAGGAGTACTCAACGTAACCGATCGAACCTTTGATCTGTTTTACGTAGGCAGCCACACCTTCGTTACCCTTGCCGCCCACGCCCACTGGCCATTGAACAGCTGAACCGGTACCTGGACCGGATTTCCACGCGTCGCTGACTTTGGCCAGGTAGCTGGTGAAGTTGAACGAAGTACCCGAACCGTCCGAACGGTGAACCACGGTGATCGCGGTAGCCGGCAGCTTGAGGTCAGGGTTGAGGGCGACCAGTTTCGGGTCGTTCCAGGTTTTGACAGTGCCCTGGAAGATGTCAGCCAGCGTCTGGCCGTCGAGCTTCAGTTTGCCGGATTCGATGCCTTCCACGTTGTAGATCGGCACGATACCGCCGATGACGCTTGGGAACTGACCCAGGCCGCCGGCTTTGAGGTCTTCAGCGGACATCGGGGCGTCGGAAGCGCCGAAGTCTACAGTCGCTGCCTTGATCTGAGCGATACCGCCGCCCGAACCGATCGACTGGTAGTTGACGCGGTTGTCAGCGGTCTTGCTGTATTCCTGCGACCACTTGGAGATCACCGGGAACACAAAACTTGAACCTGCACCAGTGACGTCAACAGCGTGTGCCATCCCGCTCAAGCACATTGAAGCCAGAAGGAGTGACAGGCGTTTTTTAGTCAGCAGAATCACGGCAGTACCTCAACAAGAGAATTGGGTGTGTGTGGTCACTCTTCATGACCCGAGGCAGATTTAAAACTGGAAACATTTCAGTCTGATGACAGTCTCTCGACAGCAGCCGATTTTCGCGCCGATATGTAGGCCTTCTCTTACAGCCTGTTAACGCAAAACCCCCGGTTTCATTGACGAAAACGGGGGTTGTCTAGTTTTGGCGAATTTTGGTGTCAATGGGCCACGTTTGATCCTTCAGGCGCCATTTGGACCTGTTGGAGCGAGGCTTGCCCGCGAAGTTGACGACTCGGTGGGCCTGATACACCAAGGCGCTCCCTTCGCGGGCAAGCCTCGCTCCAACGCCATCCGACGCCAACCATGGGCATGTTTCTACTTCGCGACCGCTTCTTTCGGCTCATGTGTTGCAAAGTTTTGCGGCGCCGGCTTAAGGTCGGCCACGAAGGGTTTTTCCGGCTTCATGGTGAAGGTCAGCAGCACCCCGCACGCCATGATGCCGATGGACACCAGGAACGTGATGTTCCAGTTGCCGGTCTGGTCGATCAGGTAACCGGCCAGCACAGGGCTGACGATGGCGGCGGTGAAACCGGTGCCGCTCATGATGCCGCTGGCCGTGCCGGAGCGGTCGTAGGCGATGTCCATCGGGATCGCCCACATCGGGCCGATGGTCATTTCGTTGAAGAACATCGCAGCGCCCAGGCACAACAACGCGTACATCGGCTCGTGCAGGACCAGCACCGGAATCAGCGACAGACCGGTCAGCGCCATGCAGGTCGCCACCATGTAGCTGCGGGCGACGCGCAGGTTGCCGGTACGCCGCAGCAGGCGATCACTGATCATGCCGCCCACCAGATCCCCCACTACCCCGGCAAAGAACACGCCGGAGGTGAAGATCACCGCGCTTTTGATGTTCAGGTTGAAGTTGTGCATGAAGTAAAGCGGCATCCAGCTGAGCATCAGCCAGAGAATCCAGTTGTAGCAGAAGTACACGCTGGACACCGGCAGCATGCGTTTGTACAGCCGCGCCCAGGTGCCAGGCACATCCTTGGGATGAATCTTCGGGGCCGGCAGCGTGCTCAGTTCGGCTTCAGTGATGCGCGGATGATCGGCGGGCTTTTCGGTGTAGGTCACCACCCACAGCACCAGCCAGCCAAAACTCAAGGCGCCCAACAGATAGAACGCAAAGCGCCAGTCGTAGGCGCTCATCATGGCCATCACCAGCACCGGCGCAACCGCATTACCCAGCCGCGCGGCCGAGTGGGTGATGCCCTGGGCCATGCCGCGCTTGTCCTTGGGAATCCACGAGGCCATGGCGCTGGTGGCCGCCGGGAAGGTGGCACCCTCCCCCAGGCCCAGCAGCAGACGCGCCAGAATCAACGACACGAAACCGCCGGCCATGCCGGTCAAGGCCGTGGCGATGGACCAGATGAAGGCGCAGGCGATCAGCGTGCGTTTGGCGCCGTAACGGTCACTGACCCAGCCGCCGATGAACTGAAAGATCACGTAGGGATAGGCGAACGCCGAAAAGATAAAACCCAATTGCGTGTTGCTCAGGCCCAGTTCGGTGCTGAACTGGCTGGCGGCCGTACTGATGTTGACCCGGTCGACGTAGGTAATGAAGTACATCAGGCACAGCATCACCAGCACGGTGGTGGTGGCCTTGAGTTTGAGCCGTTTCATGGTTGCGATCCTCAGTGTCTTTTTTGTAGTTGTTCACTAATGCGCTCGTGTGTGGCGGGGGTTACAGGTCCAGAATCGCGCCCTCGCGTCGCAGGTCGGCAATCTGTTGCGCGTCAAAGCCGTACTCTTCGAGGATCTCCACCGTGTGTTCGCCCAGCAGCGGCGACGGCCGGCTGACCTGCTTCGGGGTTTCGGAGAAACGGATCGGCAAGGCAATGCTGCGGGCGGTGCCGGTCACCGGGTGGTGAGTCTCGACGACCATCTCGCGCTCGAGGATCTGCGGGTGCTCCACCGCCTGGGAAATGTCCAGCACCGCACCCACCGGCAAGCCCGCCGCGTCCAGCCGTTTGACCCAGTTGTCGGTGGTGTCGTGGGACAGGCATTCGGTGATGAGCGCGACCAGTGCCTCGCGGTTGTTCATGCGCTGTACGTTGCTGGCAAAGCGTGGGTCGTCGCTGATGTGCGGCGCCTCCAGCACCTGCAGCAGGCGCTCGTAGTTACCCTGGTTGGCCGCGCCGATATTGATCCAGCCGTCCTGGGTGCGGAACGCCTGATACGGGGTGCTGGTGGAGTTGGCCGAGCCCAGCTTCGGCAGGATCACCCCTTCGGCGAAGTAGTTGGCGGCCGGCCAGTACATCTGCTGAAACCCGGCTTCCAGCAACGAGGTGTCGACCACCTGGCCCTGCCCGGTCTTCTGTTTATGGGCGTAGGCCGCCGCGATCCCCAGCGCCGCGAGAATCCCGGCGTTGATGTCGGCAATCGGCGAACCGGCCTTGATCGGGTCCTGTCCTGGCTCACCGGTGGCGCTCATCATCCCCGACAAGCCCTGAGCGATCAGGTCGAAACCGCCTTTGTCCGCGTAGGGCCCGGTGCGGCCATAACCGGACACCGAGCAATAAATCAGGCCGGGGTTGAGCAGCTTCAGGCTGTCGTAGCCCAGACCGAGTTTCTCCATGGTGCCTTTGCGGTAGTTCTCGGTGACCACGTCCGCGTCGGCCAGCATGCGCCGCAACACATCCTTGCCACCCTCGGTCTTGAGGTTGAGGGCGATGTCGCGTTTGTTGCGGTTGAGGATCATGAACGACGCGGATTCGCCGTGTTCGAGCACCGGCGCGAAGCGACGGCAATCGTCGCCACCGTCCATTTTCTCGACCTTGATCACGTCGGCGCCCATGTCTGCCAGCATCATCCCGCAGATGGGGCCGGACATGATGTGGGACAGCTCGATGACTTTCATGCCTTGCAGTGGACCGGCCATGTTATTTGCCTCCAAAAACAGGGGTGCGTTTGGCCAGGAAGGCCTGGTATCCGGTCTGGAAATCCTCGGTCCCGAAACAGTCGAACGCCTCGTCGTATTCCTCGGCGGTCAACGGCGTCGGGTCGGTGCTGCGCTGCACGAACTTCTTGTGCCAGCGCGCCACCAGCGGCGCCCCTGCAGCAATGCCCCGCGCACTCTCCAGCGCCTGCTGCTCAACGTCGGTGTCAGGGACCACCCGGCTGACGATCCTTTTTTGCAGCGCTTCCGCCGCACCAAACACTCGCCCTTCCAGCAACATTTCCAGGGTCACGTCGGGACCGGCAATGCGCATCAGCCCGGCCATTTCATCGTGGGACATGGCCAGCCCCAGCTTGTTGACCGGCACGCCGAAGCGGCTGGATTCGCCGCAAATGCGGATGTCACACAGGGACGCGATACCCAGCCCGCCGCCCACGCAGATACCGTGGATCATCGCCACCAGCGGGTGCCGGCAACGAGCGATCGCCCGCAGTGCGCCGTGCATCACCGGGCCGTACACCCGGGCCTGCTCGACATTGCTGCGATGGCTTTCAAATTCGGAAATGTCATTGCCAGGGCCGAAGGCGCGGGTGCCGGCACCGCGAATGACGACGCAGCGAATCGTGTCGTCGGCGTCCAGCCCACTGATGGTCTCGTCGAGCAGCTGCCACATGGGCAGGGTCGTGGCATTGAGTTTTTCGAGACGGTTGAGGATGACGGTGACGATCGCACCGTCGCGCTCCACCAGCACCGGGGGCGCAGCGGCGGGACGCTGGACAGGGTCTTTTTCCAGAGCGTTGACGTGGGTATTCATAAGGGACCTTTATTGTTATCGAAACGGGTATTTGGGATACCGTTTCGTTGATTTGGTATCCCAAATATAGACACCGCGTGTAATGGCGCAAGGGGTTTCTTTCAGATTTATGTCGCTGCTGACGAATGACATCCCCTGATTGCTTCCCCGAAAACAGGGAAAACCGAGGGTAAGCGGCGGATTTGAGGGGGCGCGTAGATAATTTGGCCGATCGGCCGGATAATCGTGCAGGTGCACAGGCGCTGTAGCCGCCTGAACCACAAAAAGGATCTGGGATACCTATGGAGAAAGAACCGATGTCAGACAGCAGTGCTTCCGCGAACATCAACGAAGCCGCTTATGCGGCCCTGCGCGAGCGTATCGTCAGTGGCGAGTTGCAGCCCGGCGCGCCATTGTCAGAGCGCGCGTTGTGCGAAGCGCTGGAAGTGTCCCGCACGCCGCTGCGCGAAGCCATCAAGATGCTGGCCCGCGAAGGCCTCGTGGAGATCTCCGCCACGCGCCGTGCAAAGGTCGCGAGCGTGTCGCTGGCCGAAGCGGCGAACATGCTGACCTTGCTTGCCGCCCTGGAGGGACTGTCCGGAGAGCAGGCCTGCCAGAAGATTTCCGGCTCCGACATCGCCGAGCTGGAAACCCTGCAAGCCGCCATGCGCCTGAGTTACGAGCAGAACGACCTGGCGGGGTACTTCGAGTTGAATCAGGCCATCCACCTGAAAATCCTGGCGGTGGCGGACAACCGGGTGCTCTCGGAGATGTTCAACAACCTCAATGCCCGCCTGCGCCATGTGCGTAGACGCCTGACGCCGACGCCGGGGCGCTGGCTGCAGGCGGTCACCGAACACGAACAAATGCTGGTCTATCTGAAAAAAGGCGACAGCAAGAAATTGCGGACACTGATGGAAGATCACCTGCGCAATAAGGTCGATGTGTTTCTGGCCACAATGCTTGAGCATGGCATCGTCAGCGTGCAGCGCTCGGCCTAGCCGCCGGGGTGACAACCCCACGGGGCATGACCGTCTGTCGGGTCAAAGGGCACCTCTTCATGGGCCCGAATGACCAATATGTATCTACGACAACAATGGAGTCACCCCATGATTAAGCAAAAATTGACTGCCCTGACGCTTGCCGGTCTGCTCGCTGCAGCTGCGGGCTCTGCATTTGCTGGCTCCACTGGCCCGACTGACCCAGTTGACAACAACAGCGCGCCTAAAACCAGCACCCGCAGCCTCGGCCAAAACGCAGACGGCACTACACCAGGGAATACGTCTACCCCTGGCACCAAAGGCATGAATAACAGCGGCACCGGCACGCCTCCGCCGTCCGGCGGCATGACCAATGGCAGCGGCATGGGCGGTAATGGTGGCGGCGGCGAAGGCGGCGCCGGCGCTGGCGGTTCAGGCGGCGGTAGCAAGTAAGCAACACCCGCTACAGCCACAACGGGCCCACGAAGCGACAGCGCCATGCGTTGCTTCGGGGCCCGTTTTTTTATGCCCGGTCGAACGTGCTTGGCGCTGCTGTCCTCGATAGCGAACCCGGCGGTGGCGTCGGTTTGCAGGAGAACGGATTTACGCCGCGTTGAGCACGCGTGACAACGTTGCCTTGACCGAATCGATCCCCGCAAGCAACGCCTGCTCGATCTCAGCCATGGTGATGATGGCCGGGGACTTGCCGGCTGCAGTATTCACCACCAGCGCCAGGCAGGCGTATTCCAGCTCAAGCTCACGGGCCAACGCCGCTTCCGGCATCCCGGTCATGCCGACGATGTCGCAGCCATCGCGCTCCAGCCGCAGAATCTCAGCCACGGTTTCCAGACGCGGGCCTTGGGTGCAGCCATAGACACCGAAATCACTGAACGCACACCCTTCAGCGGTGAGCGCATCAATCAGGCGCGCACGCAGCGGCGCGCTATACGGGTGACTGAAATCGATGTGAGTGACCTGTTCGAGATCGTCAGCGAAGAACGTGTGGTCCCGGCCACTGGTGTAGTCCACCAGATCATGGGGGACACAGAAATGTCCGGTGCCCATGTCAGGATGGATTCCGCCCACTGCGTTGACCGCCAGCACCGCTTGCGCGCCGGCCTGTTTCAACGCCCACAGGTTGGCCCGGTAATTCACCTTGTGCGGCGGGATACGATGGGGCTGGCCGTGGCGCGCCAAGAACATCACTTCACGACCGGCGTACTCCCCGACCTGAATCTCCCCGGACGGCAGCCCATACGGCGTGTTCATCGCGAGTGACTGGCGGATTGTCAGCCCGTCAAGTTGGGTCAGCCCGGTGCCGCCGATAATCGCGTAAACAGTCATGGGGAATCCTTTAATCGATCAATTGAGCCGCACGCAACGCTGCCAGCGCCGACAGCCAGCGTGGATGCTGCCGGTATTCAGTGGTCGCCCAGGCCTGTCCGCGCATTTTCGCGATGCGTGCCGCAGGTTTGATGTTCAGGCGCTGGGCCGCGCTCAGGGCCAGTTCCGCCGCGCCGCGGTCATTGCACACCAGCCCCATGTCGCAACCGGCGGTCAACGCCGCTTCGATCCGGCTCGCCGCATCGCCCACCACATGGGCACCGGCCATGGACAGATCGTCGCTGAAAATCACCCCGTCAAAACCCAGTTCGCCGCGCAGGATGTCCTGCAACCAGCGCCGGGAGAAACCGGCGGGCTGTGCATCGACCTGAGGATAGATAACGTGGGCCGGCATGACCGCGGCCAGTTGTTTGCTCAATCGCGCAAACGGCACCAGGTCGTTGGCACGAATGGATTCAAGGCTGCGCTCATCGGTGGGGATGGCGACGTGGGAGTCCGCCTCGGCCCAGCCGTGTCCAGGGAAATGCTTGCCGGTGGCGGCCATCCCGGCGGCGTTCATGCCCCGGATGAACGCGCCGGCCAGCAGCGCCGCGCGCTCCGGATCGCCTTCGAACGCGCGGGTGCCCACCACGGCGCTGCGCTGGTAATCCAGGTCCAGCACCGGGGCAAAGCTCAGGTCCAGACCGACTGCCAGCACTTCGGTCGCCATCAGCCAGCCGCACGCTTCGGCCAGTGATTCGGCGTTGGGCTTGCCAGCGATGGCGCGCATGGCGGGCAGACGCACGAACCCTTGGCGCAAACGCTGAACCCGACCGCCCTCCTGGTCCACGGCCAGCAGCAAGTCCGGGCGAATCGCGCGAATGGCTGCGCTGAGCTCACGCACCTGACGGGGGCTTTCGATGTTACGGGCAAAAATAATCAGGCCGCCCACTTCGGGCTGACGCAGAAACTGACGGTCTTCGGAGGTCAGCCAGGTACCGGCGACGTCCACCATCAGGGAGCCTTGCAGGCCAGAACTCATATGAAGATCCTTCAACAACCCATGCACATGGCGGGCATGGTGCTTGATCGACGAAGGCGACGCAAATGCGCTGCCATCCTGCGTCGATCAGACTTTGGCGGGGGCTTGGCTTTTAATGCGCGGCCTGAGCTGCGCGCTGATCATCGTGGCGTCGGTGACACCGGTTTCCGCGCGCATGCCCGCGGCCAGGAACGGCACCATCAGGCGCATCACCTGCTCGATGGAGGTGTTGACCCCGAAATCGGTTTCGGCGATGGCACGCAGGGCCTTGATCCCCGACATGCTGAACGCGGCGGCGCCGAGCATGAAGTGCACGCGCCAGAACAATTCAATGGGGGGAATTTGCGGCGCCGCTTCGTTCACCAGCAACATATAGCGGCGGAACACCTTGCCGTACATGTCTTCCAGGTAACGACGCAGGTGCCCCTGGCTCTGGCTGAACGCCAGGCCCAGCAGGCGCATGAAAATCGACAGGTCGTTGCCGCTGCGGGGCTGGACGACCAGCGCCTGCTCGACGAGGATCTCTAGCAGTTCTTCAAGGGTGGGCTTGTGATCGAGTTTGGCCTGACGCCGCTCCAGCTCGCGATCGAGACTGATGCAGAACGGGCCGAGGAAGCGCGAAAAGACCGCCTGGATCAACGCTTTCTTGGAGCCAAAATGGTAGTTGACTGCCGCTAGATTGACCGAGGCCTTGCTGGTGATCAGCCTGAGTGACGTTTCGGCAAAACCTTTTTCCGCAAACAACTGCTCTGCAGCATCAAGAATACGTTCAACTGTTTCCGACTGGGCCATGGTTCTCTGCCTGACAAACAACTGTTTGAAACATACGTTTCAGTCAACGCACTGTCAAGCCTGCGCGTTCGTTTTCTGGCTGCCCGGTCACGGCCATTTAATCACATTGCAGGCCCTGATATCCGGCGCGATCACAACCTCTGGCGTCGCGGGAATACAACCGGCTGGCGCATGGATTGAAAACGGCGATTGCCAAGATCAATCCACTGTATATAATCCCAGCCACTGTATAAAAAGACAGAGCGAGCCCCATGATCAAACTCACGTCACGCCAAGCCGAAATCCTCGATTTCATCAAACGCTGCCTGGAAGACAATGGCTATCCGCCGACCCGTGCGGAAATCGCTCAGGAACTGGGCTTCAAGTCGCCCAACGCCGCGGAAGAACACCTGAAAGCCCTGGCCCGCAAAGGCGCCATCGAAATGACCCCGGGCGCTTCCCGTGGCATACGCATCCCCGGTTTCGAAGCCAAGGCCGACGACAGTGGCCTGCCGATCATTGGTCGAGTCGCCGCCGGCGCCCCCATCCTCGCGCAGCAGCACATCGAAGAATCCCTGAGCATCAACCCTGCCTTCTTTCACCCCAGCGCTGATTACCTGCTTCGGGTCCACGGCATGAGCATGAAGGACGTCGGCATTCTCGACGGTGATCTGCTGGCCGTGCACACCACCCGCGAGGCCCGCAATGGCCAGATCGTCGTGGCGCGCATCGGCGATGAAGTGACGGTCAAGCGATTCAAGCGTGAAGGCAGCAGAGTCTGGCTGATCGCCGAAAACCCGGACTTTGCACCGATTGAAGTGAACCTGAAAGACCAGGACCTGGTTATCGAAGGGTTAAGCGTCGGCGTCATTCGCCGCTAAAGGAGAACGTTCATGCAGTTCCCACAGACACAGCAGCACGCGCAATTGCCCTTGTTCGAAGCCTTCATGGCGCAGCCTCTGGCACCGATCCTCAGTGTACCGATGCTGGAAGACGCCATTGAGGCGCCGTGGAATACCGAGCCGGAAGCCTTCAGTGAATTGTCATTGCGTGGCGCCGCCGGGAACTGCCTGAACCTTCTGGCGTCTATCCTCCGAGAACTCAGCCAGGACAAGGATGCGCGCTGGCTGACCTTGATCGCACCGCCCGCCAGTGTGACCCAGGCCTGGCTGCGGGATGCCGGTCTGAACCGGGAACGCATTCTTCTGCTGCAACCACGGGGCACGCAGAGCGCGCAGGAGCTGACGCGAGAAGCGTTGCGACTCGGGCGCAGTCATACCGTGGTGAGCTGGATCAACCCGATCAGCAGTAGCGCGCGTCAACAACTGGTTGCCGCCGCCCGGATCGGGGATGCACAAAGCCTGAACATACGCCTCGGTTAACAGGCGCCGGACGACCGGATTCAAGGTGTGCAAGGCTTCTCAAGGGCGAGAAGCCGAACGTCATATGCTCTGCACGAGCCGTGTGAAATCAGTGAAGCACTCGCGGTCCGTCGTCTTTTTCCAGCTCGCCTTCGGCAAGGCGTCCGGCCATCTGTACCCCGACACTCAACATCGCCTTGGCAACTTCAACATGTTGGCCCTGCAGGAAAGCCTTGGCATCATCCGAAAAGTTCAGGGTGACCAAAGACCCTTCGTCCTCGGCACGGCGCAACTCGATACGGCCATCAGGCAGTTCGACAATTTCCAGAAAAGACGTTGGCATTAACACAGTTCTCCACGAAAGGCCGGCATTGTACCAGCCTGATGCCTTAGCCCCTAGTCCATCGATCACCCGGCATCAGCACTCGCTGAGGCCTTCCCTGAAGCGTATCGCCAGGCCTTTGAGCTGCTGACGCCAGTGTTCCATTTCTTCGCGCGTCAGCTCAGGCTCAACCTGTTCTTCTGCACCCACCGAAATGATCAGCGGCTGGGTAACGTCGCCTTTGGGCTTTCTGGGCGCACGGGGCGGCTGAAACAGCGCGTTGTACGACGCCAGCAACTGCGCCAGCCAGGTTTCCCGTTGCTGGGCGAGTTCCACCAGCTCTGCCATTTCGGGTATCGCAATGGCCTCCAACACTTGTGGCGTGAGCAGGGCCTCAGCCCGAGGCGCGTTGGCCTGCGGCAGCCGATAGTAGCCTGCAATCTCGTGGCACAAGCCCAGCAACGCGCCGTAGAGGTGAAACACCGCCGACTCGCGCTCAGCCTGCTCCAGCCCTTGAGCATTCATCGCCGTGCTGATCTTTGCCTTGGCCATGGCTTCGAGTGCCAGCCCCGCGAAAAAAAGCTTTTGATTGGTACGGGTATACAGTTCGTGCGCCATGACAATGACCTCCAGCAATAACCATCAAGAACCGGCACGGACGGGGCAGTAGCCCGGATAAGAAAATCCCCCGGCGAACCGAGGGACACTTTTAACGCAAACCGCCAGCGCCTGCCAGTCGATCAGACGCTCGCCATCAGCGCTTGTCTTCGACTTTCCATGCCTTGCCGTCGTAGAAGGCGCGCCAGCCGGTAGGCTTGCCTTCAACTTCGGTCTGCACGTATTGCTCCTTGGACTTGCGGCTGAAGCGAATCACGCTCGGACGGCCATCCGGGTCCTTCTTCGGCGCATCGCACAGGAAGTGATACTTGGGATCGATCTCGTCCTTGTGCGGCGCGATTTCCATGACCAGGGGCGCACGGGTCTCACGGTTTTTCGGGAACTGACTGGCGGCCAGGAACAGCCCCGAGGCGCCGTCACGCAAGATGTAAGTGTCATCCACCTTGTCGCACTTGAGCTCCGGCATTTTCACCGGGTCCATCTTCGGCGGTGCGGCTTCCCCGTTCTTCAGCAGCTTGCGCGTGTTCTTGCAGTTGGTGCAGCCGAAGAACTTGCCGAAACGGCCGGTCTTGAGCTGCATCTCGCCGCCACACTTGTCGCATTCAACGCTCGGGCCTTCATAGCCCTTGATCCGGTATTTGCCTTCTTCGATCTCGTAGCCCACGCAATCAGGGCTGTTGCCGCAGATGTGCAGCTTGTGCGTTTCATCCAGCAGATAGGCGTCCATCGCCGTGCTGCAGACCGGGCAGCGATGCTTGCCGCGCAGCACGCGGGATTCGGATTCGCCCTCGTCGTCATCGGCAATTTCATCGCCGGGCGTCAGGTTGACCGTGGCCTTGCAGCGCTCTTTTGGCGGCAGGCTGTACCCTGAGCAACCGAGGAACACGCCGGTGGAGGCCGTACGAATCTGCATCGGACGACCGCACACCTTGCACGGGATGTCTGTCATCACCGGCTGGTTGGCGCGCATCCCGCTGTCGGGCGCTTCAGCCACTTCCAGCTTTTTCTTGAAATCGCCGTAGAACTCGTCGAGTACGTTTTTCCAGTCACGGCCACCCTTGGCCACGTCGTCGAGGTTCTCTTCCATGCCGGCGGTGAAGCCGTAGTCCATCAGGTTCGAGAAGCTCTCGGACAAACGTTCGGTGACAATGTCGCCCATCTTTTCCGAGTAGAAGCGGCGGTTGTGCAGCGCCACGTAGCCACGGTCCTGAATGGTCGAAATGATCGCAGCGTAGGTCGACGGGCGACCGATACCGCGTTTTTCCATTTCCTTGACCAGGCTCGCTTCGGAATAGCGTGCAGGCGGCTTGGTGAAGTGCTGGGTCGGATCAAGCTTGATCAGCTTCATCTTGTCGCCCTGCGCCATATCCGGCAGGACGTCGTCATCACCCGGCTTGGCCATCTGCGGCATGACGCGGGTGTAACCGTCGAACTTGAGGATACGGCCCTTGGCGCGCAACTCGAATTCACCGGCCGCCACGCTGACGGTAGTCGACAGGTATTGCGCAGGCGGCATCTGGCAAGCCACGAACTGGCGCCAGATCAACTCGTAGAGCCGCTCGGCGTCACGCTCCATGCCCGTCAATTTGCTCGGGTGCGTATTGACGTCTGAAGGACGAATCGCTTCGTGAGCCTCCTGAGCGCCTTCCTTGCTGCTGTACACCAGCGGCGATTCCGGCAGGTACTTCTTGCCGAACTCGGTTTCAATGTAGGTGCGGGCCATGGCCACGGCATCGGCCGACAGGTTGGTCGAGTCCGTACGCATGTAGGTGATGTAGCCGGCTTCGTACAAGCGCTGGGCCATCATCATGGTTTTCTTCACGCCGAAGCCCAGGCGGTTGCTACCGGCCTGCTGCAACGTGGAGGTAATGAACGGCGCGGACGGCTTGCTGCTGGTGGGCTTGTCTTCGCGCTTGACGATGGCGTAATCCGCCACCTTGAGCTTTTCAAGCGCCGCCATGGCGTGGGTTTCGTTCAAAGGCTTGAACGCTTCACCCTTTTCACGGGCTACTTCAAAGCGCACGTTGGCGCCTTTGGTCGTGCCCAGGTCAGCGTGGACTTCCCAGTATTCCTCGGGGTTGAACGCGCGGATTTCCCGCTCACGTTCCACCACCAGCTTCACGGCGACCGACTGAACGCGGCCGGCGGACAGGCCACGGGCGATTTTCTGCCACAGCAGCGGCGAGACCATGTAACCGACGACGCGGTCAAGGAAGCGGCGTGCCTGCTGCGCATTGACCCGATCGATGTCCAGCTCGCCCGGTTTGGAGAAGGCTTCCTGAATCGCTTTCTTGGTGATCTCGTTGAACACCACGCGCTTGTAGCGAGTGTCGTCACCGCCAATGGCTTCGCGCAGGTGCCAGGCAATGGCTTCCCCCTCGCGGTCCAAGTCCGTTGCGAGGTAGATGGTGTCGGCGTCTTTGGCCAGACGACGCAGCTCCTCGATCACCTTCTCCTTGCCGGGAAGGATTTCGTACTTGGCTTTCCAGCCGTGGTCGGGATCGACGCCCATGCGGGCGACCAACTGGCGCTTGGCCTTTTCCTTGGGCGACAGCGCGGGGGCTTCACCGGCAACAGCCTTGCCGCGCTTGGCGGCAGGCTCTTTGCTGGCGCTAGCCGAACCGCTGGTGGGCAGGTCTCGGATATGGCCGATACTCGACTTCACCACGTACTGGTTGCCCAAATACTTGTTGATGGTCTTGGCCTTAGCCGGGGATTCCACAATGACCAGCGATTTGCCCATGGATCGGAAAATTCCTGAATGCTAGAAAAGGACGTTGGAGCCGTCGAGGCCCCGCTATATATAGTGGCTACAAGGTGAGGTCAAGCTCAGCCTGTTTCAACCGCCAGACTCACGACCGGGTAAAACGGTCAGGTTCGGCCTGGACCAAAGCAAAGCGCGGCACGTGCTCGCCGTCAACCTCGACGGATTCAAGAAACATGGTCAACGGCCGGACCCAGAGGCCGAATTCGCCGTACAGCGCTTGATAGAACACCACTTCTTCCTCGGTCTCCGAATGCCTGGCAACGCCGAAAACCCGGTACTCGGGACCTTTGTAGTGACGGTAAAGACCCGGTTGCAATGTCATGGTGCGGCCCTCGCGGTTGCAGCGAAAAAAAATGCCAAAAAAACTTTTTCCGAAAAAAACAAAAGCCGGGGCACCTGGCCCCGGCTTGCCACATCACACCGATTAAACGCGTTCGAAAACCGTGGTGATGCCCTGCCCCAGACCAATGCACATGGTGGCAACACCCAGGGTGCCGCCTTTTTGCTTCATGACATTGAGCAAGGTGCCGGAGATTCGCGCGCCAGAACATCCAAATGGATGGCCCAAGGCGATTGCGCCGCCGTGCAGGTTAACCTTCTCTTCCATCTTGTCGAGCACTTTCAAATCTTTCAGCACAGGCAGCGCTTGCGCGGCGAAGGCTTCATTGAGTTCGAAGTAGTCGATATCGCCGACCGTCAGGCCTGCTCGCTTGAGTGCTTTCTGGGTAGCCGGAACCGGTCCGTAGCCCATGATCGCAGGATCGACACCCGCCACCGCCATCGAGCGGATAACCGCCAGCGGCTGGATGCCGAGGTCCATGGCACGTTGCCCGGACATCACGATCATGCACGAAGCACCGTCGGTGATCTGCGACGACGTGCCGGCGGTCACGGTGCCACCTTTCGGGTTGAACGCCGGTTTCAGCGCGGCCAAGCTTTCAAGCGTGGTTTCTGGACGAATGGTCTCGTCGTAGTCGAACATCTTCAGGAAACCGTGCTCGTCATACCCTTGCATCGGGATGATTTCGTCCTTGAAGTTGCCTTCGACGGTGGCCTGTTGTGCCAGCCGGTGCGAGCGTACGCCGAACGCGTCCTGCTGCTCGCGGGTCACGCCGTGCATCTTGCCGAGCATTTCCGCGGTCAGGCCCATCATGCCCGACGCCTTGGCCGCGTACAGCGACATGTGCGGGTTCGGGTCAACGCCGTGCATCATGCCGACGTGGCCCATGTGCTCGACACCGCCGATGACGAACACATCGCCGTTGCCGGTCATGATCGCTTGCGCGGCGGTGTGCAAGGCGCTCATGGATGAACCGCACAAACGGCTGACCGTCTGGGCCGCCGAGGTGTGCGGGATCTGCGTCATCAGCGACGCCATGCGCGCGATGTTCCAGCCCTGCTCCAGGGTCTGGTTGACGCAGCCCCAGATCACGTCTTCGACTTCTGCCGGGTCAACGTTGGGGTTGCGGTCCAGCAATTTGCTGATCAGGTGCGCCGACATGTCTTCAGCGCGGGTGTTGCGGTGCATGCCACCCTTGGAGCGGCCCATCGGGGTGCGACCGAAGTCGACAATCACGACGTCTCTGGGATTCAAGCTCATATTTTCACCTACTCGTTGGGCACTTAGCCGAAGAAGCTCTGGCCGTTCCTGGCCATTTCGCGCAGCTTCGCAGTGGGGTGGTACAGCGCGCCCAGATCAGCGTATTGGTCAGCCAGGGCCACAAATTGCGCGACACCGACCGAGTCGATGTAACGCAGCGCACCGCCACGGAAGGGAGGGAAACCGATGCCGTAGATCAGGCCCATGTCGGCCTCGGCGGCGGTGTCGACGATGCCGTCTTCCAGGCAACGAACGGTTTCCAGGCACAACGGGATCATCATCCAGTTGATGATGTCCTCGTCGCTGACTTCACGTTGTTCGTAGACGATCGGCTTGAGCACTTCGAGCACCGAAGCATCGACCACCTTCTTCGGCTTGCCCTTCTTGTCGGTCTCGTAGACGTAGAAACCCTTGCCATTCTTCTGGCCCAGCCGGTTGGCGTCATACAGCACGTCGATGGCCGAGCGACGCTCGTCCTTCATACGGTCGGGAAAGCCCTCGGCCATGACATCGCGCCCGTGGTGGCCGGTGTCGATGCCGACCACGTCCATCAGGTACGCCGGGCCCATGGGCCAGCCGAACTTTTCCATGACCTTGTCGATGTGCACGAAGTCGACGCCGGCACTGATCAGCCGGGCGAAACCGCCGAAGTACGGGAACAGCACGCGGTTGACCAGGAAGCCCGGGCAGTCGTTGACCACGATCGGGTTCTTGCCCATTTTCTTGGCGTAGGCAACGGTGGTGGCCACGGCGGCTTCGCTGGACTTCTCACCGCGGATGACTTCAACCAGCGGCATCATGTGCACGGGGTTGAAAAAGTGCATGCCGACGAAGTTTTCCGGACGCTTGAGCGCCTTGGCCAGCAGGCTGATGGAGATCGTCGAGGTGTTGGAGGCCAGAATCGTGTCGGCGCCCACTTGTGCTTCGACTTCGGCCAGGACCGCTTGCTTGACCTTTGGATTTTCGACCACGGCTTCGACCACCAGATCGACATTGCCGAAATCGCCGTAGGACAGCGTAGGACGAATCGCATTAAGCGCTTCAGCCATCTTGTCTGCCGTCAGACGGCCTTTTTCAACGCGCTTGCCGAGCAGCTTGGACGCCTCGCCCAGACCCAGCTGAATGGCCTCTTCGCGGATGTCTTTCATCAGGATCGGCGTGCCTTTGACCGCCGACTGATAGGCAATGCCGCCGCCCATGATGCCCGCGCCGAGCACGGCCGCCTGCTTAACGTCGGTGGCGACTGCGTCGTAGATTTTCGCTTTCTTTTTCAGTTCCTGATCATTGAGGAACAGACCGATCAGGCTGGCTGCAGCAGAGGTCTTCGCCAGTTTGACGAAGCCGGCCGCTTCCACTTCGAGGGCTTTGTCCCGCCCGAAGTTGGCCGCTTTCTGGATGGTCTTGATCGCTTCGACCGGGGCCGGGTAGTTCGGGCCCGCTTGACCTGCGACGAAACCTTTGGCGGTCTCGAAGGCCATCATCTGTTCAATGGCGTTGAGCTTGAGTTTTTCCAGCTTGGGCTGACGTCTGGCCTTGAAATCGAACTCACCGGAGATGGCGCGCTTGATCAGGTCCAGCGCCGCCTCGTGCAGCTTTTCTGACGCGACGACGGCATCGACCGCGCCCACTTTCAGTGCATCTTCAGCGCGGTTATCCTTGCCCGAGGCGATCCACTCCACCGCGTTGTCGACGCCGATCAGGCGCGGCAGGCGGACGGTGCCGCCGAAACCCGGGTACAGACCCAGCTTCACTTCAGGCAAGCCGATCTTCGCGGTGCTGGACATGATGCGGAAGTCCGCCGCCAGGCACATCTCCAGACCGCCACCCAAGGCGATGCCATTGATGGCCACAAGCGTGGGTACGCCCAGGTCTTCAAAATCGCTGAAGATCCGGTTCGCTTGCAGGTTGCCGGCGACCAGTTCGGCGTCGGGCAGCTTGAAGTTTTCGACGAATTCGGTGATATCGGCGCCGACGATGAACACGTCTTTGCCGCTGCTGACGATGACGCCCTTGATCGATGCATCGGACTTGATGGCATCAACGGCGTGGCGAAGCTCATTGAGGGTGAGGCGGTTGAACTTGTTGACGGACTCACCCTTGAGGTCGAACTTCAGTTCGACGATGCCACTTTCAAGAGCAGTAACCGTGATGGCTTTACCTTCGTAAATCATCCACTGATCTCCACGATACGGGCTGAACACTACGCATCGGACGCTGATTCGGGTGAAAGGCCCGGCGCAATCGCCGATACACACCACCAAACACCAGGCACCCCGTCGACACGACTCGAGCGTCTGTCAGAGCGTTCCTACGGCAAACACTCAATTCATACGCCCGTTTGATTTGGGTGCGCCTACCTTCATCCATATTCCGGCAATTGTCAATTGAGCAAGCAGCGGGCATAACGGGCAAATTCGAGTACGCGGCGAGCGCCGTGCGCGCGGCTTTAATGAACCCCCTGACGTTAAACACGCGAGATGACCGGCTGACCTTCGTGGGGACCGCTTCAATATTAAATGAAGGAAAATAAGTGAATCAGGCGCAGACAAACGCACCAATAAAGTCTACATTCAGCGCACTGCGCATCAAGACGGGTCATTTTCAACGCTGACCTTGCACAAGGTGCACGGGCTTTTCCGGCATTGCACCGCAAAGCACCCAGAATTATCGGCCTGCCTGGCCAACCCCGGCCCGATGTTGTTATCGGGCTTTTTAATGCCCAAAATTCAGCGAAGCCGGTCAGGCAAGCGCCTTGAGTACTGCTGTAATACGCTGCAACACAAGCGGCTCGCCCTTCTCTCCCCAATACAACGCGATCAGCTGTTTGCCCGCCTCTACTTTGTAGGTGTCGGCAGGGAGTGTCTGGAACTGCGCCATCAATCGGGCGTCTTCGCAGGGTTCGCGCCACTGATTGAGCCATACGCCCGGCGCCGTTTGAAAGTAGACCCAACTGTCCGGCTTGGACGATCGACGCGGACGATGGTACTGCGCACAAGGGCTTGGCGGCTCTGTTGGCAGCCAGTGAGGCCATTCCTGCGGCATCAATTGCATCGCAAGACCCATGCGTCTGGCTTCCATCCGCAACGCCATTCTGCCACTCTGCTGCCGCGACGGACGCAGCCAGACCAGCGGACTGAGAACGATGGCCAGGATTGACACCACGATCCAGGCGGTCATTTGCCAGCCCCTTGCATGAAACCGTCGCTGTCGCAGACACATTGGCGTGCCATGAGGCGCGTGAAAAGAGCCATAATCAAAACCATCGCAAACCTCTGAAGGAACATCCCATGTCCTATAAACACATTTTGGTTGCCGTGGACCTCACCGAAGAGTGCGATCCGGTCATCAAACGGGCCATGGCCCTCGCTCTCGCCAGCGACGCCAAGTTGTCACTGGTCCATATCGTCGAGCCCATGGCCATGGCGTTCGGCGGCGATGTCCCGATGGACCTGTCGCAGCTGCAGCAGCAACAGTTCGACCAGGCCAAGGAAAAGCTCGCAGCCCTTAAAGCCAAATACCCTGATGTGAAGGCTGGCGACAGCCACCTGACCTACGGCCAGCCGCGCCAGGAAATCCATCAGCTTGCCAAGGACTACCACTGCGACCTGATCGTGGTTGGCAGTCATGGCCGCCACGGTTTGTCATTGCTGCTGGGCTCCACCGCCAACGACGTGCTGCACGGTGCGCCCTGCGACGTGTTGGCCGTGCGCCTGATCAAGCGCGCCGAGTAACACTGCTCTACCGCACCCCTGAAGCACCAGTAAAAAGCCCGAGCCCTTGAAAGGGGGCTCGGGCTTTTTTGCATCAGGCCAACGGATCAGTCGTCCAGTTCGGCCCAACGCTCCAGCAGGCCATCCAGCTCACCTTGAAGGCTCTCCATCTGCGCGATAACCGCAGTGGTTTGCTCTGCAGGCTGCTGATAGAAAGCAGGCGCGGCCATTTCAGCAGTCAGCACGGCCATCTTCGATTCAACACTGTCGATCTGACCCGGCAACGCTTCAAGCTCACGTTGCAGCTTGTAGCTGAGCTTTTTCTTGGCCACCGGCATCTCCGCCGCCGCAACCGGCTCGGCGGCCACCACGGCGGTGGCCAGTTCAGATTTCCCGGATTTGCTGTCGGTGACGCCCAACAAGCGCGGCGAACCGCCCTGACGCAACCAGTCCTGATACCCGCCGACAAACTCGCGGACCTTGCCTTCGCCTTCGAACACCAGGGTACTGGTGACGACGTTGTCCAGGAATGCCCGGTCGTGGCTGACCATCAGCACCGTGCCCTTGAAGGTCAACAGCACTTCTTCCAGCAGCTCGAGGGTCTCGACGTCCAGATCGTTGGTCGGCTCATCGAGGACCAGCAGGTTGGCCGGCTTGCTGAACAGCTTGGCGAGCAGCAGACGCGCACGCTCGCCGCCCGACAATGCTTTGACCGGCGTGCGTGCACGCTGCGGGCTGAACAGGAAGTCGCCGAGATAACTCAGGACATGGCGGCTCTGGCCGTCGATATCGATGAAGTCGCGACCTTCGGCCACGTTGTCGATCACGGTCTTTTCCAGGTCCAGCTGGTGACGCAACTGGTCGAAGTAAGCGACGTCCAGACGGGTGCCGACCTCGACGCTGCCGCTGGTGGGCTGCAGGTTATCGAGCATCAGCTTGAGCAGCGTGGTCTTGCCGGTGCCGTTGGCGCCCAACAGACCGATACGGTCTTCGCGCTGCAGGACCATGGAAAAGTCCTTGATCAGCATCGGGCCGCCCGGGTGAGCGAAGCTGACGTTTTCCAGCACCATCACCTGCTTGCCGGATTTATCGGCGGTGTCCAGCTGAATGTTGGCCTTGCCGGTGCGCTCGCGACGTTCGCTGCGCTCGACGCGCAATTCTTTCAGGGCACGGACGCGGCCTTCGTTCCGGGTGCGGCGGGCCTTGATGCCCTGCCGGATCCAGACCTCTTCCTGGGCCAGGCGCTTGTCGAACAGCGCGTTGGCGGTTTCTTCCGCGGCCAGCGTGGCTTCCTTGTGCACCAGGAAGCTGGCGTAGTCGCCGTCCCAGTCGATCAGGCCGCCGCGGTCCAGTTCCAGGATGCGGGTGGCCAGGTTCTGCAGGAAGGACCGGTCGTGAGTGATGAACAACACGGCGCCCTGGAAATCCTTGAGCGCTTCTTCCAGCCAGGCAATCGCACCGATGTCCAGGTGGTTGGTGGGCTCGTCGAGCAGCAGCAAATCGGGTTCGGACACCAGCGCCTGCGCCAGCAGCACACGGCGACGCCAGCCGCCGGACAATTCGGCGAGGGTTTTCTCGGCAGGCAACTGAAGACGGCTCAAGGTGCTGTCGACCAGTTGCTGCAAGCGCCAGCCGTCACGGGCTTCGAGGTCTTGCTGGACATGCATCAGCTTGTCCAGATCCTCGGCGGTGACGATGTTCTGGCTCAGGTGGTGGTATTCGGCGAGCAAGGCGCCCACGCCGTCCAGGCCTTCGGCGACGACGTCGAACACTGTCCGGTCGTCGGCCAATGGCAATTCCTGGGGCAATTCGCCGATTTTAAGCCCCGGCGCGCGCCAGACACTGCCGTCATCGGGCTTCTGCACGCCTCTGACCAGCTTCAGCATGCTGGACTTGCCGGTACCGTTACGGCCGATGATGCAGACCCGCTCGCCACGGCCGATCTGCCACGACACCTTGTCTAATAGCGGCATGGCGCCGAACGCAAGGGACACATCGCTGAATTTGAGCAGGGTCATGAGCTTCTCCAAAAACCGGGCGCGCATTCTAACTGAGATACCCGCGACATTGGGCATTGGATGACAGAACGTCGCACCCTTGATCAAATACCTTCTTTTATAGGCACTGAATGTTTCTATCCGTGATCATCGGCGCCGCGGTGCTTCAATCGGCGCAGGCAAACGGCTAAGCTGGCCACACTTTTCACGATTCATCTGCTCGGAAGTCTCATGCGCAGTCGTTTGTTCAGTCTTTTGTCCTGCCTGCTTCTGTCGGCGACCGCCGCCCAGTCCGTCCAAGCGGTCGACCTCTCCCAGCAACGTCAATATTACGATGAAGCCAAGCGTGCGCTGGCCAAGGGCGACGCGGGCCCTTATCGCATGTACGCCGCGGCGCTGGCCGATTACCCGCTTGAACCCTATCTGGCGTACGACGAACTGACCGCCCGCCTCAATTCCGCGAGCAATGCGGAAGTCGAGAAGTTCTTTGCCGAAGACGGCGACCTGCCCCAGGCCAATTACATGAAGCTGCGCTGGTTGCGGTTGCTGGCGTCCCGTGGCGATTGGCAGCCGTTCGTCCAGTACTACGACCCCAAGCTCAATTTTGTCGAACTGGACTGCCTGTACGGCCAATACCAGTTGAGCCACAACCTGCGCGCCGAAGGCTACGCCAACGCTGAAAAGCTGTGGATGACCGGCAAGACCCTGCCCACCGCCTGCGATGCGTTCTTTGCGCAATGGGCCGTGGAAGGCCAGCTCACGGAACAGAAACGCTGGCAGCGCGCCAAGCTCGCCGCCCAGGCCCGCAACTACGCGCTGGCCAATCAGTTGGTCAACAGTCTGACCACCCTCGCCCCGCAAGGCCGATTGCTGATTGCCGTCGCGCAGAAGCCGGAGATGATCAACAACCGGTCGCAGTTCGTACCGGCCGACGAGGCGATGTCCGACGTCGTCGGCCTCGGTCTGCGTCGCCTGGCCAAGCAGGATCCGCAGCAGGCGCTGGTCCTGCTGGACGCCTACGCACCCGCGCTGCGTTTCTCTCATGAAGAGCAGGTGCAGATCGCCAAGGAGATCGGCCTGACCCTGGCCCGCAGCTACGACGGTCGCGCCCTGGAAGTCATGACCAAGTACGACCCCGATCTGCGGGACGACACGGTGACCGAATGGCGCCTGCGCCTGCTGCTGCGTCTGGCACGCTGGAACGACGCC
Source organism: Xanthomonas sp. WHRI 1810A (assembly GCF_040202885.1). Lineage (NCBI taxonomy): Bacteria > Pseudomonadati > Pseudomonadota > Gammaproteobacteria > Lysobacterales > Lysobacteraceae > Xanthomonas > Xanthomonas sp. WHRI 1810A. The sequence goes on along the minus strand of NZ_JBEGED010000028.1, from coordinate 1,035 downwards.
TACGAGCTGACCCGCCGCCTGCCGCAGACCCTGGCCACCACCAACCGCTGGCGCTACTGGGAAGCCCGCACTCTGGAACTGTCGCAGCCCAACAGCCCGCTGCTGCCGGCGCTGTACAAAGGCGTGGCCAAGGAGCGTGATTTCTATGGCTTCCTGGCGGCCGATCGCACACAAACCCCGTATCAACTCAATAACAAGCCGCTGGTGCTGAGCACGGCAACGATGAACAAGGTGCGCAACACCCCGGGCGTGCGTCGGGCGCTGGAGTTTTACCAGCGCGGGCAGATCGTCGACGGTCGCCGCGAGTGGTATCACGTCACCCGCCGCTTCACCCGCGACGAAATGGTCGCCCAGGCGCGGCTGGCGTACGACATGAAGTGGTATTTCCCGGCGATTCGCACCATCAGCCAGGCGCAATACTGGGACGATCTGGACATCCGGTTCCCCATGGCCCACCGCGAAACCCTGGTCCGGGAAGCGCAGGTGCGCGGCCTGCATTCGAGCTGGGTGTTCGCCATCACGCGCCAGGAAAGCGCGTTCATGGACGACGCACGTTCAGGTGTCGGCGCCAGCGGCCTGATGCAGTTGATGCCCGCCACGGCCAAGGAAACGGCGCGCAAGTTCAGCATTCCCCTGTCGTCGCCCGCCCAGGTGCTGGACCCGGACAAGAACATCCAGCTCGGCGCGGCGTACCTGAGTCAGGTGCACAGCCAGTTCAACGGCAACCGTGTGCTGGCGTCAGCGGCGTACAACGCAGGGCCCGGTCGTGTACGGCAGTGGCTGCGCGGCGCGAACCATCTGGCGTTCGATGTGTGGGTGGAAAGCATCCCGTTCGACGAGACCCGCCAGTACGTGCAGAACGTGCTGTCGTATGCCGTGATCTACGGCCAGAAGCTCAATGCACCGCAGCCGCTGGTGGATTGGCATGAGCGGTTTTTTGATGACCTTTGATGTGAAAAACCGCTTTTGTAGGAGCTGACGAGCCCGTGCGAGGCTGCGATTGCGGTGTGTCAGACAGACCGCATCGCAGCCTCG
>NZ_JBEGED010000027.1:0-56784 GCF_040202885.1 Xanthomonas sp. WHRI 1810A | reverse complement strand
GCAGGGTTTCAGGGCCGCTGCGCGCCCCATCGCTGGCAAGCCGAGCTCCCACGGCCTGCGGCCAGAGTCAAAAGCACTATCCCTGTCGCTGGCTAGCCGAGTTCTCCTGGCCTCCGACTGGAGTCAAAAGCACCATCCCTGTTGGAGCAGGCGCCCCGCGATTCGCTTCTGCCGGAGGCGTGGGAGCTGGCTTGCCTGCGGTCTGCTGCGAAGCGGCAGTAAAACCTGCTGATTCGGTTCCGACAGACACCCCTGGTTGTGGGGTTTCAGGACCGCTGCGCGGCCCATCGCTGGCAAGCCGAGCTCCCACGGCCTGCGGCCAGAGTCAAAAGCACCATCCCTGTCGCTGGCAAGCCGAGTTCTCCTGGCCTCCGACCGGAGTCAAAAGCACCATCCCTGTTGGAGCAGGCGCTCCGCGGCCCGCTTCTGCCGAAGGCGTGGGAGCTGGCTTGCCTGCGATCTGCTGCGAAGCGGCAGTAAAACCTGCTGAGTCGGTTCCGACAGACACCCCCTGGTTGCAGGGTTTCAGGGCCGCTACGCGCCCCATCGCTGGCAAGCCAAGCTCCCACGGCCTCCGGCCAGAGTCAAAAGCGCAATCCCCATCGCTGGCAAGCCGAGTTCCCCTGGCCTGCGGCCAGAGTCAAAAGCGCCATCCCTGTCGCTGGCAAACCGAGTTTTCACGGCCTGCGGCCAGAGTCGAAGGCGCAACGCGATGCCTGTTGGAGCGCGGCTGTTAATCCTTTTGCGCAAACATCCGCACCGCATCCACGGCATTGAGCGTGCCTTCGCTGATCTGGACGATGGCGGAGCCTGCCTGGTCGGCGAGGTCGACGCCTTTGGCGGCGGTGGTGCGGGTGTTGTCCATGCTGACGATGGCCTGCCGGGTTTCGCTCTGGATCACCTGGATCATCTGCGAGATCTCCTCGGTCGACCGGCTGGTGCGGCCTGCCAGTTGGCGGACTTCGTCGGCCACTACCGCAAAGCCACGGCCTTGATCACCGGCCCGGGCCGCCTCGATGGCTGCGTTCAACGCCAGCAGGTTGGTCTGGTCGGCGATGCTGCGGATCGTGTTGACGATGGCCGTGATTTGCTCGGAGCGTTCGCCCAACTGACCGATGATTCGTGAGGAGTCCTCGATGTTGCGGGAGATCTGGCGCATTTCGCTGGCGGCCTGCTGGATCACTTGCGTGCCTTGCTCCGCCACTTTCTGGGTCTGGACCGAAATGTGATACGCCTGGGAAGCGCTGCGCGAGTCCTGCTCGTGCTGCTCGATACGCACGGTGACGTCAGAGGCGAACTTGACCACTTTGCACAGCACGCCGTTGGCGTCGTAGACCGGGTTGTAACTGGCTTCCACCCACAGCGTCTGGCCCTGGCGACTGACCCGCTTGAACTGGCCGCTGAAAAACTCGCCTTTGTTCAGGCGGCGCCAGAAGTCCTGGTAGTCCGGGCTGGCGCTGACGTCAGGCGGGCACAGCAGCGTGTGGTTCTGGCCCAGCAATGCCTGACGGTTGTAACCCATCAACCGCAACAGGTTGTCGTTGGCCGCGATGATGTTGCCGTTGAGGTCGAATTCGATCACCGCCATGGCGCGATCGATGGCGGCCAGCTTGTTCCGGGTCTCGTTTTCCGCCTGCACCTTGTCCGTGACGTCCATGGCGTACTTGATGACGCCGACCACCTTGCCGTCCACGTCCTTGATCGGGTTGTAGCTGGCCTCGAGCCAGACGGTCGCGCCGTCGCCGGCGATGCGCTGAAAGGTCGAGGACACGAACTCGCCATTACGCAGTCGGGCCCACAACCGTGAGTACTCGCTGCTGCGGGCAAAGTCCGGGGTGCAGAATATTTTGTGTTCCTTGCCGATCACTTGCTCGCTGCGATAGCGCATGGTCGTCAGGAAATTTTCGTTGGCGCTGAGGACGACGCCGTTGAGATCGAACTCAATGGTCGCCATTGAACGGCTTATCGCCGCAAGCAAGCTGTCTTGGCGGGCGAGGGTAAGTTGTAGATCTTGTACAAGTTTTTTATTCGAAGAGTTGAAAAACATGGCGGCGGCTCGGTACATGAACAGCGATGATTCCTGTCCATGGCCCGTAGAGAGCGGGCTAGCACTCTGCTGCGTTTTCCCTTGCAGTGGGCCGATCATACTGATGTGGTGCTAAAAAGCCATGTTATTTATTGTACAGAGAGTTATTTTTGTATAAGTCTGCTGGCTGTAGGAGCGCGCTTGCCCGCGAAGAACGGTAATGCGGTTTATCGAATGAACCGCGTCGTCCCAATCGCGGGCAAGCGCGCTCCTACAATGACCGGTAATCCTCTGCCGCAGAGGTCAATCCTCAAACCCCATCTGCTCGGACATTTCGTCCACTTTGAGCTCCAGGCGATACGCGACGGCGATGAACAGCGCCTGGCACAGGCACAGGGTCGCGCTCAGGGAGCGGAAGGCGAACGAGCTGCCTTCGTTGACCAGCAACACCGAATTGGCCCGCTTGGCCAGGGGCGACAGGTTGCTGTCGGTGATGATCAGGGTCTTGGCCTGATGATGCTGGGCGATGCGCAGGCAGTGCTGCGTCTCTTTGCCGTACGGCGTGAAGCTGATGGCGATCACCAGATCATTGGCGCGCACGCTGCGCATCTGTTCGCGGTAGCTGCCGCCCAGGCCGGAGATCAGGTGAATGCGCTTGTTGGTGTGCTGCAGGTTGTACACCAGGTAATCAGCCACCGCGAACGAGCGCCGCACCCCGACCACGTAAATGTTGTCGGCGTTGACCACCAGGTCCACGGCCTTGTCGAACGCCTCGTCGTCCAGTTCCAGGGCCAGTCGTTCCAGCCCGGACAGGGTCGCGTGCACGCACTCCCGGGCCAGGTCGCCACCGCTGGCTTTCTGCGACTTGTTGGCGATCATGCTGCGAATGCGTTGCTGGTAGTTCTGCACCGGGGTGGCTTTGTGGGTGTAGGCCTCGCGGAACAGCGCCTGCATTTCGCTGAAGCCGCTGAACCCGAAGCGCTGGGAAAACCGCACGATGGCGGAGGGGTGCACTTCGCATTCCCGGGCGATGTCGCTGATGCGGTCGACCATGATCCGGTCGCTCTGCTGGCTCATGTAGCTGGCAATGCGCTTGAGCTGGCGCGGCAGGCTTTCGTATTCGGTGGTGATCAGCCTGAGCAGGGCGTCGGCCGTCTCCGGGGGGATGATCGACGAAGCCTCGGCGCCAGGCGTGTCGACGCCGTTGTCTGGCAAGGAAGGCTGATCGGTGCTGGACATACGCTTGAATTCCTTTGGCTTGTTCTTTTAAGGCGCGGATGGCCGATGGTAGTGATAGGTAGCCTGTAGGAGCGCGCTTGCCCGCGATGGCATCCGTACATTCGACAACCGGCGTCGGCTGAAAGAATGCTATCGCGGGCAAGCGCGCTCCTACAATTGGAACGACCCGCAGTTTACAGCGGTTGCAGCGTCCATCGACGGCCGTGACGGCATTGGATACTTAATGGAAAATATATTCCACATGAAAAATATTTAGAATAATTGTTGATCGGTGTTTCAAGGCGATCTAGTCTGCATCCACCAAGCGCGTTTCGTGCACCCGTGCACAACGCAGGCTGATAAAAATAAAAGGAGCCACTATGGGCCAGACTCGTTTTGCCACCGGGCGTGCACTGGATGTGATTTGCCTCGGCCGCCTGGGCGTTGATCTCTACGCGCAACAGGTCGGCGCGCGCCTTGAAGACGTCACCAGTTTCGCCAAATACCTGGGCGGCTCATCCGCCAACATCGCCTTTGGCACCGCGCGCCTGGGCCTGAAATCGGCAATGCTGACCCGGGTCGGCGATGACCATATGGGCAGGTTTTTGGTGGAGTCCCTGACCCGCGAAGGCTGCGATGTCAGCGGCATAAAAGTGGATCCGGAACGCCTGACCGCCATGGTGCTGCTCGGCATCAAGGACCGCGAAACCTTCCCCTTGGTGTTCTACCGCGAAAACTGCGCCGACATGGCGATTCACAGCGACGACATATATGAAGCGCAGATCGCCACCAGCAAAGCGCTGCTCATCACCGGCACGCATTTCTCCACCGACCAGGTGTTCACCGCCAGCAGCCGGGCGCTGGATTACGCCGAACGCCACAACGTCAAACGCGTGCTGGACATCGATTACCGGCCGGTCCTGTGGGGCCTGGCGGGCAAGGCCGATGGCGCCACCCGGTTCGTCGCCGATCAGAAAGTCAGCCAGCACGTGCAACGAATTCTGCCGCGCTTTGACCTGATCGTCGGCACGGAAGAAGAATTCCAGATGGCCGGTGGCAGCACCGATCTGCTGGCCGCGTTGCGCACAGTGCGCGAACTGACGGCGGCGACGCTGGTGGTCAAGCTCGGCCCGCAAGGGTGCACGGTGATCCATGGCCCGATTCCCGACCGGCTCGAAGACGGCGCCATTTACCCCGGCGTGCGCGTCGAAGTGCTCAACGTCCTGGGCGCGGGCGATGCCTTCATGTCGGGCTTTCTAAAAGGCTGGCTCAATGACGAAAGCGACGAGCGCTGCTGCCAGCTGGCCAATGCCTGCGGTGGGCTGGTGGTGTCCCGTCACGCCTGCGCACCGGCGATGCCCACGCTCGTGGAGCTCGATTACCTGTTCAACAGCCCGGTGCCGATCACGCGCCCCGATCAGGACCCGGTCCTGCAGCGCCTGCATCAGGTCAGCGTGCCGCGCAAACAGTGGAAGCAGCTGTTTATCTTCGCCTTCGATCATCGCGGGCAACTGGTGGAGCTGGCGCAGAAGGCCGGGCGCGACCTGAGCAGCCTCGGTCAGCTCAAGCAGCTGTTCATTCAGGCGGTGGAACGGGTGGAAGCGGACCTCAAGGCACGCGGCATCGAGGCCGACGTCGGGCTGCTGGCCGACCAGCGTTTCGGTCAGGACTCGCTCAACGCTGCCTCCGGCCGTGGCTGGTGGATCGCTCGTCCCGTGGAAGTACAGGGCTCGCGGCCGCTGGCCTTCGAGCACGGCCGGTCGGTGGGCAGCAACCTCATGACCTGGCCCAAGGAACAGATCATCAAGTGCCTGGTGCAATACCACCCGGATGACGAGCCGCTGCTGCGTCTGGAACAGGAAGCGCAAATCCGCGGCCTGTACGACGCGGCCCAGGCCAGCGGCCACGAACTGCTGCTGGAAATCATCCCGCCCAAGGACCACCCGTCCACCTACCCGGACGTCATGCTTCGTTCCCTCAAGCGCCTGTACAACCTGGGGATTTACCCCGCGTGGTGGAAGATCGAAGCGCAGCCAGCCGAGGTCTGGGAACAGCTCGATGCGCTGATTCAGGAGCGCGATCCGTATTGCCGTGGCGTGGTGTTGCTGGGGCTCAACGCACCGGCAGAGACACTCGCCGAAGGATTCCGCCAGGCCCGCCACAGCACGACCTGTCAGGGCTTCGCGGTAGGCCGCACGATTTTTCACGAACCCAGCCGCGCGTGGCTCGAAGGGGAGATCGACGACGCCGCACTGATCGCCGGGGTGCGGGCCAATTTTGGTTTTCTGATTGAATCCTGGCGTGATGCCCGGGCCTGATCGCTCATTGGCTCGACTGACTTTTGCCAGCAACCAAAACAAAAAAGGTGCAGACCATGCCCGCTTCCGCAATCCGCATTGGCATCAACCCGATTTCCTGGAGCAACGACGACCTGCCGGCCCTGGGCGGTGAAACGCCGTTGAGCACCGCCCTCAGCGAAGGCAAGGCCATCGGCTACGAAGGTTTCGAGCTCAACGGCAAGTTTCCCAAGGACGCCCAGGGTGTCGGCGATGTGCTGCGCCCGTACGATCTGGCGCTGGTCTCGGGCTGGTACTCCAGCCGCCTGGCCAGCCGCTCGGTGGCCGAAGAAATCGACGCCATCACTCCTCATGTCGAACTGCTCAGGCACAACGGTGCGTCGGTGCTGGTCTACGGCGAAGTGGCCGACTCGATCCAGGGTCAGCGCATCCGGCTGGTGGAACGCCCGCGTTTTCATACCGAACGTGCGTGGCAGGCCTACGCTGACAAGCTCACTGAACTGGCGCGGTTTACCGGCTCGCATGGGGTGCGGCTGGCGTACCACCACCACATGGGCGCGTACGTCGAATCCCCCGAGGACATCGACCAGTTGATGGCGCGGACCGGTCCTGAAGTCGGGTTGCTGTTCGATTCCGGTCACTGCTACATGGGCGGTGGCGATCCGTTGCAGGTGCTGCGCCGGCACATCGACCGGGTGTGCCACGTGCATTTCAAGGACGTGCGCAAACCCGTGGTGCAGCTGGCGCGCAACCAGTTGTGGAGTTTTCCGGACTGCATCATCAACGGCACCTTCACGGTGCCCGGTGATGGCGACATCGATTTCGCTGCGCTGCTGGACGTGCTGCTCGCGGCCAACTACGCCGGTTGGCTGGTGGTGGAAGCCGAGCAGGATCCGGCCGTGGCGCCCAGCTATATTTATGCCGAGAAGGGCTACCGGACGCTGCGCAACCTGCTGGCCGCGGCCCAAGAGCAGAATCCCGCCCAAAGGAGCGTGTGAACATGAACCTGTTGGTCAAAAGCAAACCCCAGGGCCGCGACGTGGTCGCACTGGCGGAAGGTGTTCTGGAATACGTCGGTTTCGCCGCTCATCGCCTGACGGTGGGCGAACGTCTGCCGGTCAGCGCGGGTGATAAAGAGTTGTGTCTGGTGCTGCTGGCCGGTCGGGTCTCTGTCAGCGGCGAAGCGCCGGGGCAGGGCACGTTCAGCTGGGACAACATCGGCGACCGGCAATCGGTGTTCGAAGAAAAATCCCCGTTCGCCGTGTACCTGCCCCCTGGCAGCCAGGCGCTAGTCACGGCGTTGAGCGCGGTGCAGATTGCCGTCTGTGCCGCGCCGGGCGACGTCAGCAAAAACCTGCCCCCACGGCTGATCAAGCCCGAGACCATGAAGCGCAGCGTGCGCGGCAAGGGCGCCAACACCCGCTACATCTGCGACATCCTGCCGGACACCGAGCCGGCCAACGCCTTGCTGGTGGTGGAAGTGCGCACGCCATCCGGCCACTCCTCCAGTTACCCCCCGCACAAGCACGACACCGACGATCTGCCGCACCAGAGTTTTCTCGAAGAAACCTATTATCACCAGATCAACCCGGCCCAGGGCTACGTGTTTCAGCGGGTTTACACCGATGATCGCAGCATCGATCAGGCCATGGCCGTGGAAAACAACGATCTGGTGACGGTGCCCAAGGGCTACCACCCGGTCAGCGTGCCGTATGGTTACGAGTCCTATTACCTGAACGTGATGGCCGGGCCCACACGCGCCTGGCATTTCCATAACGATCCGGAGCACGCGTGGCTTCTGGACCTGTAAATCAATTGTTTTCAAGGAGCAGATCATGAGCAACGCCCCGGTTATCGGTCATTACATTAACGGCCAGATTCAGGACAGCGGCGAGCGCTTCAGCGACGTGTTCAACCCGGCCACCGGCGAAGTGCAAGGCCGTGTGGCGCTGGCCACCGTTCAGACGGTCGAAGACGCGGTAGCAGCTGCCCACTTCGCCTTTCCGGCCTGGGCCGATCAGTCTTCCCTGCGCCGCGCCCGGGTGATGTTCAAGTTCAAGGAGCTGCTGGATCAGCACCACGACGAGCTGGCGGCGATCATCACCCGTGAGCACGGCAAAGTGTTTTCCGACGCCAAGGGCGAAGTGGTGCGCGGCATCGAAATCGTCGAATTCGCCTGCGGCGCGCCGGCCCTGCTCAAGACCGAGTTCAGCGACAACATCGGCGGTGGCATTGACAACTGGAACCTGCGCCAGCCACTGGGCGTGTGCGCCGGCGTCACGCCGTTCAACTTCCCGGTGATGGTGCCGCTGTGGATGATTCCCATGGCCCTGGTCACCGGCAACTGCTTCATCCTCAAGCCGTCCGAGCGTGACCCGTCGGCCAGCCTGTTGATGGCGCGCCTGCTCAAGCAGGCCGGTCTGCCGGACGGCGTATTCAACGTGGTGCAGGGCGACAAGGTGGCGGTGGATGCGCTGTTGCAGCACAGGGGCATCGAGGCGATTTCGTTTGTCGGTTCGACGCCGATTGCCGAATACATCCACCAACAGGGCACGGCCCACGGCAAACGCGTACAGGCCCTGGGCGGGGCCAAGAATCACATGATCGTCATGCCCGACGCCGACCTGGACCAGGCGGCGGACGCCTTGATTGGCGCGGCCTATGGCTCGGCGGGTGAGCGCTGCATGGCGATTTCCATCGCGGTGGTGGTGGGCGATGTGGGGCAGAAGCTGATCGACAAACTGCTGCCGCGCATCGATGCGCTGAAAGTCGGCAACGGCATGAACGGCGACTCCGACATGGGGCCGCTGGTGACAGCGGTGCACAAGGCCAAGGTCGAGGGCTATATCGATCAGGGGCTGAAGGAAGGCGCGAAGTTGATCGTCGACGGCCGCCACTTCTCGGTGCCCGGTGCCGAGAAGGGCTTCTTCGTCGGCGCGACGTTGTTTGACGACGTGACGGCTGAGATGAGCATCTACAAGGAGGAGATTTTCGGGCCGGTGCTGGGCATCGTCCATGTGGCGGATTTCGCGGCGGCGGTGGAGCTGGTCAATGCCCATGAATTCGGCAACGGCGTGTCGTGCTTCACCAGCGACGGCGGCATCGCCCGGGCGTTCGCGCGCACGATCAAGGTCGGGATGGTGGGGATCAACGTGCCGATTCCGGTGCCCATGGCCTGGCATTCGTTCGGCGGCTGGAAACGCTCGCTGTTCGGTGATCACCATGCCTACGGCGACGAGGGTTTGCGCTTCTACAGCCGCTACAAAAGCGTGATGCAGCGCTGGCCGGACAGCATCGTCAAGGGCGCGGAGTTCAGCATGCCGACGGCGAAGTAACCGACGTCCCCCTGTAGGAGCGCGCTTGCCCGCGATGAGGCCGGTACATCCGACAGAGATGTATGGGCAGATAGGCCGTCATCGCGGGCAAGCGCGCTCCTACAGTGATCATGGTGCCAATGACTGTTTCTGTAGGAGCCAACTTGTTGGCGAGGCGATTGACCAGTCAATCCAGAAACCGCTTCGCGAACAAGTTCGCTCCTACAGAGTTGCTTCATCACCTCCAATAACAACAAGGTGCGAGCATGACCACGACACGATTGACCATGGCCCAGGCCCTGGTGAAGTTCCTTGATAATCAGTACGTCGAAGTCGACGGCGTGCAGAGCAAATTCGTGGCCGGGATGTTCACCATTTTCGGTCACGGCAACGTGCTGGGCCTGGGGCAGGCGCTGGAACAGGACAGCGGCGAACTGGTCGTGCACCAAGGCCGCAACGAGCAGGGCATGTGCCACGCCGCCATCGGTTTCGCCAAGCAACACCTGCGGCGCAAGATCTACGCCTGCACCTCCTCGGTGGGCCCCGGCGCCGCCAATATGATCACTGCGGCGGCCACCGCATCCGCCAACCGCATTCCGCTGTTGCTGCTGCCCGGCGATGTCTACGCCAGCCGCCAACCAGACCCGGTGCTGCAACAGATCGAGCAGTTTCATGACCTGAGCATCAGCACCAACGACGCCTTCAAGGCCGTGAGCAAATACTGGGACCGCATCAATCGCCCCGAGCAGTTGATGAGCGCCGCCCTGAATGCCATGCGGGTGCTCACTGATCCAGCCGACACCGGCGCCGTGACCCTGGCGTTGCCCCAGGACGTGCAGGCCGAAGCCTACGATTACCCCGACAGTTTCCTGCAAAAGCGCGTGCACCGGATCGACCGTCGCCCGCCGAGCCAGGCCATGCTCGACGACGCCCTGACCCTGCTCAAAAGCAAACGCAAGCCGCTGCTGATTTGTGGCGGCGGCGTGCGCTACTCCGGCGCTAACGCTGCGTTGCAGGCCTTCGCCGAGCGCTTCGACATTCCCTTCGCCGAAACCCAGGCCGGCAAGAGCGCCATCGTGTCCGCGCACCCGCTGAACATGGGCGGCATCGGCGAAACCGGCAGCCTGGCTGCCAACATCCTGGCCAAGGAGGCGGACCTGATCATCGGCGTCGGCACCCGCTACAGCGATTTCACCACCGGCTCGAAATGGCTGTTTCAGCACCCGGACGTGCAGTTTCTCAACCTCAACGTCGGCGCCTTCGATGTGATGAAAATGGACGGCGTTCAGCTGCTGGCCGACGCCACCGTGGCGTTGCAGGCGCTGACCGCTGCGCTGGAGAAGACCGATTACCGCGCGGCCTGGGGCGAGCAACCCCGTGAGGCGAAAGCGGCACTGGACGCGGAGGTCGACCGCATCTACGCCATCGAGTACCAGACCCAGGATTTCGCCCCGGAAATCACCGACCACCTGGACCCGGCGGTGCTGCGCGAATTCATCGAACTGACCGGCTCGTGCCTGACCCAGAGCCGGGTGCTCGGGGTGCTCAATCAACGCCTGCCAACCGACGCGGTGATTGTCGCCGCGGCGGGCAGTCTGCCGGGGGATTTGCAGCGGGCGTGGCGCAGCACCGGGGTCGACACCTACCATATCGAGTACGCCTATTCGTGCATGGGCTACGAGGTCAACGCGGCGCTGGGGGTCAAGCTCGCCGCACCGGAGCGCGAGGTGTACGCGCTGGTGGGGGACGGCTCGTACATGATGCTGCATTCGGAGCTGGCAACCTCGATCCAGGAGCGGCGCAAGATCAACATCGTGCTGCTGGACAACATGGCCTTCGGTTGCATCAACAACCTGCAGATGGGCAACGGCATGGACAGCTTCGGCACCGAATTTCGCTATCGCACTCCCGAGACCGGGCAGCTCGATGGCGGCCTGGTGCCGGTAGACTTCGCCATGAGCGCCGCCGCCTATGGCTGCAAGACCTACAAGGTCAGCACCGAGGCCGAACTGGAAGCGGCGTTGATCGATGCGCAGCAGCAAACCGTTTCCACGCTGATCGACATCAAGGTTTTGCCCAAGACCATGATCCACGGCTACCTGTCGTGGTGGCGAGTGGGGGTGGCGGCGGTGTCGACCAAGGGCACGACGGCGGAGGTTTATCAGCGGTCGCAGGCCGAGTTGGCCAAGGCCCGACAGTATTGAATCTCGGGCCCGACGCTGAACCCGTGGGAGCGGACCTGTCCGCGAAGAGGTCGGTACATTCGACGCAGCTGCAGCGCCCGTGCCTAAGTCTTCGCGGACAGGTCCGCTCCCACGGGTTTGGCGTTGATTCGAACTGAACGAACAAGGAGAGCAAGATGAAAATCGGATTGGTCGGCTACGGCAAGGGTGGGCGGTATTTTCATGCGCCGCTGATTGCCAGCCTGCCCGGCGCGGTGTTTGCCGGTGTGGTCACCCGTTCGCCGGAGCGCCGCGAAGAGCTGTCACGGGATTACCCCAAAGTCCCGGCGTTCGACACCCTGGCGGACATGGTCGCTGCCGGCATCGACGCCGTGGTCATTTCCACGCCCCTGGCCTCACGTCAGGCGTTGATCCTGGAAGCCATCGAACTGGGCGTGCCGGTGGTCAGCGACAAGCCTTTCGCCTACGACGCGGCACACGCCCAGGCATTGGTCGACGCCGCGCAACAGCGGCGCGTACCGCTGGGCGTCTATCAGAACCGGCGCTGGGACTCGGACTTTCTCACCGTGTGCAAGCTGATCAACGACGGCGTGCTGGGCAAGGTCACTCGCTTTGAGTCCCGGGTCGAGCGCTATTCGCCTGCCTCGGTGGGCAAACCCAGTGGCGGCGGCATGTTGCGTGATTTGGGCAGCCATCTTGTGGATCAGGCGCTCCTGTTATTCGGGCCGGTGACGCGGGTGTACGCCGAGCTTGAATTCGCCACGCCGGATCAGCCGGTGGACCACGGCTTTTTTGTGTCCCTGCAACATGCCGGCGGCGTGGTTTCGCACTTATGGGGCAATTGTCTGCAGAACGCCCAAGGACCGCGTTTTCGGGTCAATGGTTCGCTGGGTTGCTACAGCGTTGAGGGCCTGGACGGGCAGGAAGACGCGGCGCTGGCCGGGTTGTCACCCAAGTCCGAAGGCGAGCGGTGGGGCGTCGAGGAACACCGTCGCTGGGGCTGGTTCGAGCAAGGCGAGCACCGCGAGCGCGTGCCGTCGGAGCGCGGCTGCTGGCCCGAGTTTTACCGGCTGTTCCAGGACGCGGTGGAGAAGGGTGGGCCGCTGCCGGTGGATGCCCGGGACGCGGTGGCCTCGGCAGTGATTCTGGATGCCGCGCGGACCAGTGCACTGGAAGGGCGGGTTGTTGGGTTGACGGGATGATCAAAGCGAAATGATCGTCCCCACGCTCTGCGTGGGAATGCAGTTTGGACGCTCCGCGTCCGTCACATGACGCGGAGCGTCAGTAGTGGTGTGCCCACGCAGAGCGTGGGAACAATCGGAGCAGGTGAAAATAGAAATTAATTCTAAAAGCTGTTGAATTAGAAATTATGTTCCAATAGAGTCGTTTCGTCGTGACCCAATTCACTACAACAACAAGAATTTGGAGACACACCTTTCATGAATATCAAGCTTCGTTTTACCTCGCTGGCCCTGGCCTTGATGCTCGGCAGCGGGGCTGCCATGGCGGCGGATCTGAAGATCGGCGTAGCCATGTCGCAGTTCGACGACACCTACCTGACCTACATGCGCGAATACATGGGCAAGAAAGCCAAGGCCATGGGCGATGTTGACCTGCAATTTGTGGACGGTCGCAACGACGTGAACCGACAACTCGACCAGGTCCAGGAGCTAATCGGCAAGGACGTCGATGCGCTGATTGTCAATCCGGTAGACACAGAGGGCACTGCAAAAATCACCAAAGCCGCCACTGCCGCTGGCATTCCGCTGGTCTACGTCAACCGTCGCCCTGACGATCCGAAATTGCCAGCAGGCGTTGCCTCCGTGACCTCGGACGACAAGGAAGCCGGCAGGTTGCAGATGGAATACCTGGCCAAGAAGATGGACGGCAAAGGGACCATCGTAATTTTGCTGGGCGAGCTGTCGAACAATTCGACCCGGGGCCGGACGGATGGGGTTAAGGAAGTTCTGAAAAAATACCCGAACATCAAGATCACACAGGAGCAGACAGGCGGCTGGCAGCGGGAGAAGGGCATGGCCCTGACCAATGACTGGTTGACTCAAGGAACGGGCTTCAACGCGATAATTTCCAACAATGACGAAATGGCGATTGGGGCCGCCATGGCGTTGAAAAGCGCTGGGAAGAAGCAAGGCGAAGTGCTTGTGGCTGGTGTCGACGGTACGCCTGACGGCTTGAATGCGGTGAAAAAAGGCGATCTGACGGTTTCGGTGTTCCAGGACGCCAAGGGTCAGGGTGAAGGCGCCATCGACGCCGCGGTGAAAATGGCGAAAAAGCAGCCCCTGCCCGAGCAGGCGATCGTCATTCCGTTCCGGTTGATCACGGCGGACAACGTCAAAACCTTCGAACAATAATCGACGCGCCGGGGACAAGGGCGCGCTCGCGTCCCCGGCGACTGTCGCACAGGAGCCTGTGATCATGTTCGCTTCAGCTACTGCTAACAGCAACGCCAGCACCGACGCTGCGCCCGATGCCGCCGCGCAGGGCATCGAGTCGCCCTACCTGCTGGAAATCGTCGACGTAAGCAAGGCCTTTCCCGGCGTCATCGCGCTGAACAACGTGCAGCTGCGTGTCCGGGCGGGCAGTGTGCTGGCGCTGATGGGCGAGAACGGCGCGGGCAAATCGACGTTGATGAAAATCATCGCCGGCATCTACCAGCCGGACGCCGGCGAGATCCGCCTGCGTGGCAAGCCGGTCACCTTCGACACGCCGTTGACGGCGCTGCAATCGGGCATCGCCATGATCCATCAGGAACTCAACCTGATGCCACACATGAGCATCGCCGAGAACATCTGGATCGGCCGTGAACAGCTCAACGGCTTTCACATGGTCGATCACCGGGAAATGTACCGCTGCACCGCCGCGCTGCTGGAGCGGTTGCGCATCCGCCTCGACCCGCAGGAGCTGGTGGGTAACCTGAGCATCGCCGAGCGGCAGATGGTGGAGATTGCCAAGGCGGTGTCCTACGACTCCGACGTGCTGATCATGGACGAACCGACCTCGGCCATCACTGAAACCGAAGTCGCGCACCTGTTCTCGATCATTGCCGACCTGCGCGCCCAGGGTAAGGGCATCATTTACATCACCCACAAAATGAATGAGGTCTTCGCCATCGCCGACGAAGTGGCGGTGTTTCGCGACGGCGCCTACATCGGCCTGCAGCGCGCCGACAGCATGAACGGCGACAGCCTGATTTCGATGATGGTCGGCCGGGAGGTCACGCAACTGTTTCCCGAGCGCGACACGCCCATCGGCAAGCGGGTGCTGTCGGTGCGCAATCTGTCACTGGACGGGGTGTTCGATGGCGTGTCGTTCGACCTGCACGCCGGGGAAATCCTGGGCATCGCCGGGCTGATGGGCTCCGGGCGCACCAACGTGGCGGAAACCATTTTCGGCATCACCCCCAGCACCGGCGGCGAGATCGAGCTGGACGGCGTCAGGGTTCGGGTCAGCGATCCGCACTTCGCCATCGAGAAGGGCTTTGCGCTGCTGACCGAGGATCGCAAGCTCACCGGGCTGTTCCCGTGCCTGTCGGTGCTGGAAAACATGGAAATGGCCGTGCTGCCGCATTACGCCGGCAACGGTTTCGTGCAGCAAAAGGCCCTGCGCGCGCTGTGCGAAGACATGTGCAAGAAGCTGCGGGTCAAGACCCCGTCGCTGGAGCAGTGCATCGACACGCTGTCCGGCGGCAATCAGCAAAAGGCGTTGCTGGCGCGCTGGCTGATGACCAATCCCCGGATCCTGATTCTCGACGAGCCGACCCGCGGGATCGACGTCGGCGCCAAGGCCGAAATCTATCGGCTGATCGCATTCCTCGCCAGCGAAGGCATGGCCGTGATCATGATTTCCTCTGAACTGCCGGAAGTATTGGGCATGAGCGACCGCGTGCTGGTCATGCATGAAGGCGAACTGATGGGCACCCTGGACCGCGCCGAAGCAACCCAGGAGCGCGTGATGCACCTGGCGTCGGGCAATGCGATCCACTGACGCGGCCTGCCGACTGACCTGTTGGGCGGCACACACCTACAAGAATAAGAGGCACCGATGAAAATGAACGCGATCCTGGACAATAAACCTGCCACCGCGCCCCACAAGCACAAGCGTCGGCTGCCCACTGAACTGAGTATCCTGCTGGTGCTGATCGGCATCGGCCTGATCTTCGAGCTGTTCGGCTGGATCGTGCGGGACCAGAGCTTTCTGATGAACTCCCAGCGTCTGGTGCTGATGATCCTGCAAATGTCGATCATCGGCCTGATTGCCATCGGCGTGACCCAGGTGATCATCACCACCGGCATCGACTTGTCGTCGGGTTCGGTGCTGGCGCTGTCGGCGATGGTGGCGGCGAGCCTGGCGCAGTCCTCCGATTACGCCCGCGCGGTGTTCCCGTCGCTCACTGACCTGCCGATGTGGATACCGGTCATCGCCGGGCTGGCGGTCGGCCTGCTGGCCGGCGCCATCAACGGCAGCATCATTGCCATCACCGGTATTCCACCGTTCATTGCCACGCTGGGCATGATGGTCTCGGCCCGTGGCCTGGCGCGCTTCTACACCGAAGGCCAGCCGGTGAGCATGCTCAATGATTCCTACACCGCGATCGGCCAGGGCGCGATGCCGGTGATCATCTTCCTCGTGGTGGCGGTGATTTTTCACATCGCCCTGCGCTACACCAAGTACGGCAAATACACCTACGCCATTGGCGGCAACATGCAGGCGGCGCGGACCAGCGGGATCAACGTCAAGCGTCACCTGGTCATCGTCTACAGCATCGCCGGGCTGCTGGCCGGGCTGGCCGGGGTGGTGGCCTCAGCACGGGCCGCGACCGGGCAGGCGGGGATGGGGGTGTCCTATGAACTGGACGCCATTGCCGCCGCCGTGATCGGCGGCACCAGCCTGGCAGGTGGCGTGGGGCGCATCACCGGGACCGTGATCGGCGCGCTGATTCTGGGTGTCATGGCCAGCGGCTTCACCTTCGTCGGGGTGGACGCCTACGTGCAGGACATCATCAAGGGACTGATCATTGTGGTGGCGGTCGTCATCGACCAATATCGAAACAAGCGTAAACTCAAGCGCTGAGCAGCGGATGCACAGACAAAGGGCCTGAAAGGGCCCTTTTTGCATGCAAAGCATTTGAACCGACCCGACAGGGCCGAGTCAGAGGCAGGCATGTGGTGGGACGCGCTCCAACCGTTTCCGAACCCCCGCACAGCGGGTTTTGGTGACTTGTTGGGCGAATCTCGTTCAATTATGTTGCCGAGCCGGGGACCCGGCCTTAGACTGCCGCCCCTCGTAAATTGAGTGCCGGGTGGCGCTTGGAGACTTTGGCGCTTTTACGGCTATTCTGAGCCGCTCCTTTAATTCGCCTTAATGCACGTTTTTTTATAGAGAAATCAATGACCAAGGAAAAGTTGCTGGCGATGCCGGCCGATGATTACATGAACGCCGAGCAGCACGCTTTCTTCGTCGAGCTGTTGCAGTCCATGAAAGTGGAAATCCACGACCGCATCGAGCAGAGTCGTATCGCCATCGAGAGCCTGGACTCGCCGGCCGATCCTGCGGACGCTGCGTCCGTCGAAGAAGAGCGCCACTGGCTGGTGAACGTGATCGACCGCGACCAGCGCATGCTGCCGCAGTTGGAAATGGCCCTGTCGCGTATCAACGACGACACCTTCGGCTGGTGTGAAGACAGCGGTGAAGCCATCGGCCTCAAGCGCCTGCTGATCAGCCCGGCCACCAAGTACTGCATCGAAGCCCAGGAACGCCACGAACAGATCGACCGTCACCAGCGTCAGGCGTGATGTTCATCCTCTGACTGCCCCAGGGCAGTCAGAGTCTCGCGGGATCCCCCGGCCCCTCATCTGTAGAAGCCAAACGCCTGGCGAGGCTATTCGCTCATGCGGTGTAAGGCATGAGTGTTAGTTGCGTTTAATTAATCGCTATTGTATGTGGGACTTGTCTGAAGTGCGGGTGGTTGACTTGACGTTTGGTCAACAGCAAGCAAGCTGTATTAAATATAACTGAATGTTAGTTGGCATTCTTTATTTACTACAACTTGCCAGGCGTACATCCCATGAAACAATCAGATAGTACTGCATATAAAAAATCCGTTTCCACCGCCGGTTCACTGGCGGTCACCTTGCGTATCGGCGTGTTCTTCGACGGTACCGGCAATAATCGCATCAACAGCCAGATCGGCGCCGACTGCCGCGCGCTGGCCGAGACATACCATCATGCGCACATCAAGGAATGCGGGGGCCGACACCTCGATCCCCATAGCAGCTACAGCAGCGAGCTGACCAATATCGCGTTGTTGGCGGACCTGTACCGACAGCAACCTGCGGCCAAAAATAACGGCGGCGGCCTCATGGCCTTTCACGCTATCTATGTCAGTGGGGTCGGTACTACTTCCGGTGGACGGGACTCCCTTATTTCGGGCCAGAGTTTTGGTCGTGGACAAACAGGTGTCGTGGCGAAAGTTGTCAAGGGCGTCAAAAAGATCGCCCGGGTCTTGCATGGGTTCGAGGCACATAATCCCGGCTGTGTCATTGCCGGCCTTGAACTTGACCTGTTCGGTTTCAGCCGCGGTGCTGCCGCCGCGCGTCATTTGGCCAACGAAGTGCTTAAACAACAGGCCGGCCTGCTGGAAGGGATTCTGAATCGGCGCACGTTACCCCTCAGTCCAACATGCACCTGGGCCAACGGCCGTATCAGACTCAAAGTGATCGGACTGTTCGACACGGTGGCCGCGGTGGGCGGTATCACTGACATGGGCCGGGTCAGTGATTCGGCCAACAAAAGGGTCAACCTGTTTCTGCCACCGGGATGCGCCGACCACGTGATCCAGCTCGTGGCGGGGGACGAGCAGCGGCGCAATTTCTCGCTGAACAGCATTTCGCCGGGCTGGATGATCGAGATCACCGTCCCCGGAGCGCACTCCGACGTGGGCGGCGGCTACCCGCCCCAGGCGCGGGAGAACGTGTTTCTGACCCGACCCCGTCGCAGTCTGGTGCGCCTGAGCACGCGCAGCGAGGACACCGATGCCTGGCGCGACGCGCAGGCTGAGCTGGAAACGCTGGACGCCTCCCGGTGGCTCGACCCCCGTGACATCGACGGCCGCATACGGGTGGTGTGCTGGGAACATCATCTGCACTCAAGCAGCAGCATGAAGGAAGTATGGGCTGCGGTGAGCCTTGAGCGAGTGGTCTTCGGCCATCTTTCGGGGGTGTACCTGCGGCTTATGCACGCGCTGAGCACGGAGCAAGGTGTTCCGTTTGAGCCGGTGCCGGCGTCGGTGTTTGCCAGTGTGCCGCCCGAATTGCGCGGCATCGCGGCCACATTGATCGAACAGGGCAGGGCCGGAAAGATCTCCCTGACGGAGCAAGAGGCGCTAGTGCTGTCGCGGCGCTACGTTCATCGATCAGCGCACTGGAATGCCATGGCGGGGAAAAGCGGTGCCTGGGGTGACAGTTTCTTTATTCACGCGCCCGCCGAGGGCGGGCGGGTGCGGTTTCCGAACTGCGAACAGCCAGGCTATCCGCAGTAGCGCCAAAGGAGGCGCGGGTGCAGACTTTTATTTCGCTTCGTGCAACAGCACGTTCAACTCGTCGACCACCGGCGCCCATTCAGCATCCAGCATCAGCTCACCCTTGAGAAACTTCTGCTGGTTCGGCGTCCAGAAGTCGGCTTCGGAGACTTTGACATCGTCCGGCAGCGGGCCATGTTGATCGACAAACGCATCAATACTGTCCTGATCCGAATCCAGGCCCAGTTGTTCGAACAAGGTTTCAAGTGTCGGCGTGGTGAGTTCCATGTCATCTCCTCGTCGGGCATACGGCCCGCACTGGCGTTTACGGTATGTTTGAGCCTGTGCTGTATGTGAGTCGGGTCCCTCACAAGAGTTCTACGCGTTTGCAGCGCCGAACAATGATAGTTGCCCGCGTCCGGTTAAGGTCCGGCAGGCCGATAAAGCCTTCAAGTGGCCTGCATGGGCGCCATAACGGACGAAAGGTATGTATCCGGTTGGGACTGCGAGCCGGTAGAATCCCTGCGGTGGCAACGCCCGGCATCGCGGGCGTATCAGCCGATCGTTATCTTCTTTTGTATTGCCCGGCGGCATGGCCGGGTCGGTCTTTTTCAGGTGGGGAGTTTGTACATTGGCAGTCAGTAATCTGGATACCCATGCGTTGTTTGTGCTCGGTGATCTGCGCGCGAAGTTGGTGAAACAGTTCCAGGCCCGTTTCGTCTATGTCCTCGAGCAGTCCCCCGAAGGCATTTACATGTCTGAAATCGATACGCAAAGCGCGCTGGTGGTGGATGACAAACCGCGCCTGGAACTCAAGGTCGGCGATCATTTCCGCGCCGCCGTGCTGCCCAGCCGAGAAGGCGGCAAGTTTGAAGTGAAGTTTCGCGAGATCAAGATGACCATTTACGGCCTGGGCGAATACGCCTACGTCGACACGCCAGAAGGGCATGGCGTCGTGTTTAAAGAGTCGCAGACCATCTTCATGGTGTTCGCGGCCCACGAACAGATTGCCAGCGGCCTGGGCAAGGTCCTCAAGACCGCAGCGGCCAAAGCCGCGAAATGGCGCAAGGGTGAGTTGGTGTTCAAGCCGAGCGAGTGAGCATCGTTAGTCGCGTCATTCTGTAGGAGCGAATTTATTCGCGAAGCGGCGTGCCTGATACGCCGAGGTCAAACCCTTCGCCAACAAGTTGGCTCCTACAGAAAAACCTTTATTTAATTCCCCTCCTGCCGCTCATCGCTCACTTCCGGCGGTACGTCATCACCGGCCATGCGCTGGCGGAACAGGCTGGTGCGCGCCAGCAGCAGGGTAGTGACCGGGACGGTGATGGCCAGCAGGATCGGAATCAGCCAGGCGTGCACCACCGGGCTGGACTTCAGCGCCGAGCAATACACGATCGACGCCAACGCCACGCACCAGGCCCCCAACGTCGAGGCCAGCGCGGGCGGGTGCATGCGCTGGAAAAAATCCTTCATGCGCAGCAGCCCCATGGCGCCGGTCAGGGCGAACAGGCTGCTGAGCACCAGCAACGCAGCGGTCAGCGCCTCGGCCCAGAACGGCAGAACATCCAGCGAATTCATTCAATCACCTCGCCACGCAGCAGGAACTTGGCCAGCGCAAACGAGCCGACGAAGCCGAACAGCGCGATCAGCAGCGCCGCCTCGAAATAGGTGTCGCTGGCGTAGCGAATCCCCAGCACCAGCATCGTCAGCATCGCCAGGATGTACAGGTAATCCAGGGCCAGCACCCGATCCTGAGCCGACGGCCCCTTGAACAGGCGGATAAGCGTCAGCACCATGGCCAGCGCAAAAATGAACAGGCTGATCAAAATGGCAGTGGACAACAGGGCGCTCATTGGAAAATCTCCACCAGCGGGCGTTCGTAGGCGGATTTGAAATGCGCGATGAAGGCCGCTTCGTCGTCCAGATCAAACACGTGCATCAGCAGCACGCTGCGGTCCAGCGCCAGTTCGGACCAGACCGTGCCGGGCACCACGGTGGTGATCATCGCCAGCGCGGCCAGGCCGTTGGCGTCGTGTAGGTCCAGCGGCACTTTGACGAACGCCGAGCGTGGCGGATGCCGACCCGCGCGCCACACGGTCCAGCCCACGGCCAGGTTGGACACGATCACATCGCGGCCGACGGTGAAGAACAGCCTGAGTGCCACGCCCGGCCGGCGCATCCGCACTGGCAGCGGACGCAGGGGCGCAAACATCAGCGGGGCGATGACACCCAACAGCGCGCCCAGCAGCAGATTGCCGGGGCTGAGCGACAGGTTGAGCAGCAGCCACAGCGCCCACAACGACAGCGATAACAGCGGGGCAGGGAACAGCCGTTTCATGGCTGCACCTCCGGGCTTAGGGCGGTAGGGCCGGGCAATACCTTGGTGCCCATGACCGACAACACGTACTGCCGTGGATCATGCAGCGCGGCGGCGGTGTCCTGGGTGTATTGCAGCAAGGCCTGGGCCTTGAAGGTCATGACCATGCACAGCCCGAGCAGCATCGCGATGGGCAGGCACTCATAGCGGCGCAGCAACGGCGCCGGACGCTCATGGGGCGTCCAGAACCGCTGGATGCCGATCCGGGCGAACGACAGCAGGGCCGCCAGCCCGGAAAAAATCAGCAGCGCAATCAACGCCCAGCTGGCAGCGCCAATGGCTTCATCCTGCGCGACATCCAGCCCCAGCGGGTTGAGCAGGGCACTGATCAGCGCCAGTTTGCCGAGGAACCCGGACAGCGGCGGCAGGCCGATGATCAATAGCGCACACACCACAAAACTCAGGCCGATAAAGGCCATGGTCCAGGGAATCACCTGACCGACCACGGCTTTCTGTTCATCGTCCAGGTTGGTGCCCGGCAACGGGTGCAACGCCTCCACCGCCTTGGGCAGCTGGTCGGCGTCTTCTTCCAGCGGGATCTCGTTGGCCGAACGCGAGCGCTCGATCAGCTCGGCCAGCAGGAACAACGCGCTCAGGGCCAGGGTCGAGCTGACCATGTAAAACAGCGCCCCGGCTGTGAGGCTGGGTTGGGCAAAGCCGACGGCGGACAAGAGAATGCCGGCCGAGACCAGGATGCTCAGGCTGGCCATGCGCTCAAGGCGCTGGGCGGCGATGATCGAGACGGCGGCCACCAACAGCGTCGCCATGCCGCCGTAAATCAGCCACTGGCCGCCAAAGAACGCCGATGTCCCGGCCTGTCCGGAAAACAGCAGGGTCCACAGGCGCAGCAGGGTGTACGCGCCGACCTTGGTCATGATCGCGAAGAGCGCCGCCACCGGCGCGCTGGCGGCCGAATACGCCGGCACCAGCCAGAAATTCAGCGGCCACATGCCGGCCTTGGCCAGAAACGCCACGGCCAGAATGGCAGCGCCGGCGTGAAGCAGCCCCAGATCCTTGTCGGCCACCAGCGGGATTTTCACCGCCAGGTCCGCCAGGTTCAGGGTCCCGGTGACGCCGTAGATCAGCGCCGCGCCAATCAGGAACAACGACGAGGCCAGCAGGTTGATGGTGATGTAATGCAGGCCCGCCGACACCCGGGCGCGGCCGGAACCGTGAAGCATCATCCCGTAGGAGGCGGCGAGCAGGACCTCGAAGAACACGAACAGGTTGAACAGGTCGGCGGTCAGGAAGGCGCCATAAAGCCCCATCAGCTGAATCTGGAACAGCGCATGAAAGCTGGCACCGGCCCTGTCCCAGCGCGCCATGGCGAACAACAGGGCGCAGAACGCGATGATGCCGGTCAGCACCAACATCAGCGCCGACAGGTGATCAATCACCAGCACAATGCCGAACGGCGCCTCCCAGTTGCCCGGCAGGTACACGCCAATGGCGCCGGTGGTCCCGGTTTTCTGCACCCACATCATCAGGCTGATGGCGATCAACAGCCCTAGCCCTGTGGACAGCAAGTTGATCCGCGCCTTCAGCGGGCGGTGCTTTTCCCCTAGCCAGAGCATCAACGCAGCCGTGATCACCGGCAGCAGGATCGGCGCGACGATCAGTTGGTTCATCCACGTCATTCGCTGGACTCCCGACCGTCCACATGGTCGTTGCCGGTCAGCCCGCGGGACGCCAGCAGCACCACCAGGAACAGCGCGGTCATGGCGAAACTGATGACAATCGCGGTCAGCACCAGCGCCTGGGGCAGCGGGTCGGTGTAATTGAGCAGGTCCTGCGGCACGCCGTTTTTGATGATTGGCTCCTTGCCGATGAACAGGCTGCCCATGCTGAAGATGAACAGGTTGACGCCGTAGGACAGCAGGCACAGGCCCATGACCACCTGGAAAGTCCGTGGGCGCAGAATCAACCAGACGCCGGAAGCGACGAGTATTCCGATGGCAATGGCGATGACTTCTTCCATCAGGCGACTCCTTGCGCGTTGATCGGTTTGGGCAGCGACGTCGGGCGATGGCTGCGCACCGACTGGTGGGCCAGGGCGGTGAGGATCAGCAGCGTCGAACCCACCACCACCGCGTATACGCCGATGTCGAAGAACAGCGCGCTGGCCACATGCACATCGCCTAGCAGCGGCAGGTGCAAATGCGCGGTGTGGGTGGTCATGAACGGGTAGCCGAAGACCATCGAGCCGATGCCCGTAACCAGGGCGAAAAACAGCCCGGTGCCCATCCAGCGCAACGGCCGCAGGCTCATTTGCGCCTCGACCCATTGGGTGCCGGCCACCATGTATTGCAGGATGAACGCCACCGACATCACCAGCCCGGCGACGAACCCGCCACCCGGCTGGTTGTGCCCGCGCATGAACAGGTACATCGACACCACGAACGCCATGGGCAACAGCAAACGCACCAACACCGCCGGCACCATCATGAAGCCCAGGGCGGTGTCGCTGGCGCCGCGCGGGTTGACCAGATCGGTGACCACGTCGCGGGCCAGCAAGCGCTGCTGCGCCGGCAGGGGAATGCTCTCCCTGGGCGGACGGAAGCGGCGCAGCAGGGCAAACACGGTCAAGGCCACGGCCGCCAGCACGGTGATTTCGCCAAAGGTGTCGAAG
The DNA here is from genome assembly GCF_040202885.1 of Xanthomonas sp. WHRI 1810A. Classification (NCBI taxonomy): domain Bacteria; kingdom Pseudomonadati; phylum Pseudomonadota; class Gammaproteobacteria; order Lysobacterales; family Lysobacteraceae; genus Xanthomonas; species Xanthomonas sp. WHRI 1810A. The sequence continues at coordinate 33,203 of NZ_JBEGED010000027.1, read as the reverse complement.
CCACGGAAATCCACCAGCATCACGTTGACAACGTTGGTGCCCCCGCCCAGCGGCACCGCGCGGCTCAGGTAAAACTCGGAAATGGCATTGGGTGTGGCGCGGGTCAGCATCGCGTAGGACAGCAGCGCCATGCCGGCACCCACCCCGACCGCCAGGACGAAATCGCGAATCCGCCGGGCCCTGGCGCGGTTGCGCGAACGCGGTCCGGGGACGTTTTCGTTGCGGCGCGGCAGCCAGCGCAGGCCCAGCAGGATCAACACCGTGGTGACCACTTCGACCACCAGCTGCGTCAGGGCCAGGTCCGGCGCCGAAAACCAGACGAAGGTGACGCAGGTCGTCAGGCCGCACACGCTGACCATCGTGACCGCAGCCAGTCGATGGTATTTGGCCTGCCACGCCGCGCCGATGGCACAGGCAATGGCGATCAGCCAGAGGATCACAAACACCCCGGAGCCCGGGATTTTCGGTCGATCACCCCAGGTCAGGCCGTTGACGTACATCGGCACGAAGCCTGCGACCAGGGCTGCAACCACCATCAGGAACAACTGCGCCTGCAGGCGGCGCGTGGTCAGCAGCCGCTCGAAGCGCTGGGCCAGGCGCATGATGATCACCAGCGAGCGTTCGAACAGCCGCTTGCCGTTCAGGCGTGACACCAGCGGCGGCCCGTTGAAGCGCTCGCGCTTGAGCGGCTTGCGCAGCAGCAGGTACAACACGATCCCGGCGCCCATGGCCACCAGGCTCATGATCATCGGCGCGTTCCAGCCGTGCCAGATGGCCAGGCTGTATTCGGGCAGGGTGCCGCCGACCACGGGCTGCGCCGCTGCGGCCAGCAAAGGGCCTACCGAATGCGCCGGAAATACGCCGACGATCAGGCAGGCCAGCACCAGGAACTCCACCGGCGCGCGCATCCAGCGGGGCGGTTCGTGGGGCGTGTGCGGCAGGTCGGTGGCTTTCGGGCCGAAGAACACATCCACCGTGAAGCGCAGGGAATAAGCCACGCTGAAGGCACCGGCGAGGGTGGCGATCACTGGCAGGGCCATCTCGACCCAGTCGGTGGCGTTGATGAACACGGTTTCGGCGAAGAACATCTCTTTGGACAGAAAGCCGTTGAGCAGCGGCACGCCGGCCATGGAGGCGCTGGCCACCATGGCCAGCGTCGCGGTGTACGGCATGAGCTTGATCAGTCCGCTGAGCTTGCGGATGTCCCGGGTGCCGCTTTCGTGGTCGATGATCCCCGCCGCCATGAACAGCGAGGCCTTGAACGTGGCGTGGTTGAGGATGTGAAACACCGCCGCCACCGCCGCCAGCGGGCTATTGAGCCCCAGCAACAGGGTAATCAGGCCCAGATGACTGATGGTGGAATAGGCCAGCAGGCCTTTGAGGTCGTTCTGGAAAATCGCCGAATAGGCGCCGATCACCAGGGTGCAGGCCCCCGCGCCACTGACGATCCAGAACCACTGCTCGCTGCCGGACAAAGACGGCCACAGACGCGCCAGCAGGAACACCCCGGCCTTGACCATGGTCGCCGAATGCAGATAGGCCGACACCGGCGTGGGCGCCGCCATGGCATGGGGCAGCCAGAAGTGAAAAGGAAACTGCGCGCTTTTGCTCAGGGCGCCGATGAGGATCAGGGTCAGCAACACCGGGTACAGCGCGTGGGCGCGGATCGCGTCGCCGGATGCCAGCACCCGGTCCAGGTCGTAGCTGCCGACCACATGCCCCAGCAGCATCATGCCCACCAGCAACGCCAGCCCGCCGGCCCCGGTGACCATCAGCGCCATGTACGCGCCGCGGCGGGCGTCGGCCCGGTGGTGCCAATAGCCGATCAGCAGGAAGGAGAAGACACTCGTCAGCTCCCAGAAAAACACGATCTGAATAAGATTGCCGGACAACACCAGGCCGAGCATCGCGCCCATGAACGCCAGGAAAAACGAGAAGAAGCGCGGCACCGGATCGTTGGGGGACATGTAGTAGCGGGCGTACAACGAGACCAGCGTGCCGATGCCCAACACCAGCATCGAGAACAGCCAGGCGAAGCCATCCATGCGCAGCGAGAAATTCAGGCCCAGGCTGGGCAGCCAGAAGAACTCCTCGCGGATCACCCCGCCGTGGGCAATCTGCGGATACCACAGCGCCACCTGAACAGCCCCGATCAGGGCAATCAGGCCGGCCAGCAAGGATTCACTGTTACGCGCGTTGTGCGGTAGTACCGCTGCAATACAGCTGCCAATGAACGGCAGAAGCAGTAGAACTATCAGAGACATAGGCTTCTAATCTGCGAAGAAATGTCAAGGATCATACGTGGCACCCTCCAGATCACCAAACGCCAAGGTGTCGCAGAATCCTACAAAGAACAACGCAATTTCCTTCACTTAGCGGGAAGTCACGGTTAGGCACGCACGGGTAGGAGCTGCCGAGGCACGAAGGCTGCGATGCGGTGCATCAGGCGAAACAATGACTATAGATACGCCGCAGGACCCGCGTCATTGGCGACACCGTTCATTTAAGCCACAATGCCCGCCTGTTTTTGGAGCCGTTTATGCCTGAATCCATCGAAAGCCTGTCCCCCGACGCCGTCCTCGACGCCAGCGGTCTCAATTGCCCTGAGCCGGTGATGATGCTGCACCAGAAGGTCCGTGACCTGCACCCGGGCGGCCTGCTCAAGGTCATCGCCACCGATCCCTCCACGCAGCGTGATATCCCGAAGTTTTGCGTGTTCCTGGGCCATGATCTGGTCGATCAGGACGCCACCGAAGGCGTTTATCGCTACTGGATCCGCAAAAAGCAGGACTGAGCGGCTACACTGCCGCCACTTCAGGGGAGCCCACCATGCGCATCGTTGCTGACGAAAACATTCCACTGCTCGACGCCTTTTTCGAAGGGTTCGGCGACATCCGCCGTTATCCCGGCCGTACCCTTGATCGCGCGGCCGTGGCCGATGCCGACATCCTGCTGGTGCGCTCGGTCACCCAGGTCACCCGTAAATTGCTCGAAGGCAGCCCGGTGCGCTTCGTCGGCACCTGCACCATAGGCACCGACCACCTTGATCTCGATTACTTTGCCGAGGCCGGCATTCAGTGGGCCAGCGCACCCGGCTGCAATGCCAGGGGCGTGGTGGATTACGTGCTGGGCAGCCTGTTGACCCTGGCGGAAATCGAAGGCGCGGACCTGGCCCAACGTACTTATGGCGTGGTCGGCGCAGGACAGGTGGGCGGGCGCTTGATTCAGGTGCTGCGCGGCCTGGGCTGGCACGTGCTGGTCTGTGACCCGCCCCGGCAAGCGGCCGAAGGCGGGGATTACGTCAGTCTCGACGAGATCATTCAGCGCTGCGACGTCATCAGCCTGCACACACCCCTGAGCAAGACCGGTGATGTGCCCACCTGGCATCTGTTCGATCGCCAACGGCTGGAACAGCTCAAGACCGGCACCTGGCTGATCAACGCCGCCCGTGGCCCGGTGGTGGACAACGCCGCACTGCGCGAGGTGTTGCTGGCCCGGGAAGACCTGCAAGCGGTGCTGGACGTCTGGGAAAAGGAGCCGCACGTCGATGTCGAACTGGCCGAGCTGTGTGTCATCGCCACGCCACACATCGCCGGCTACAGCCTGGACGGCCGGCAACGGGGCACGGCGCAGGTTTATCAGGCGCTGTGCGGGTTTCTCGATCAATCACCGGTCGTGACACTGGAACAGCTGCTGCCCAAGCCGTGGCTGGCGCAACTGACCCTGGACGCCGCCACTGACCCGATGTGGGCGCTCAACACCCTGTGTCGTGGCGTCTATGACCCGCGTCGTGACGATGCCGATTTTCGCCGCAGCCTGGTGGGCACTGCCGACAGTCAGCGGCTGGCCTTCGACGCCCTGCGTAAACACTACCCGCCACGCCGCGAGATAGAGGGGTTGCCCGTTGCCATCAATGGCGAGTCCGACGCATTGCGCACGCTCATTACCGCGCTGGGCGCTATCCCTCTGTAGACGGTTATCACGCGGTCCCCTGTAGGAGCATTCGGAGGTTACGACGGGCGCGATGCGGTTCGCCTGAAACCCCTCGATCGCATGACCACAGGGCCGCTGTGTACCCATCGCTGGCAAGCCGAGCTCCCACGGCCTGCGGCCAGAATCAAAAAAATGAAGCACACAGAAAAAACCCGGCAGGCGGGCCGGGTTCTGAATGAGGGGTCGCATCAATCTTGTTTTTCAGGAATGACCCACTGCTTTTCACATGCCTGACACGCTTCCTGCACCATTTCTTCAGTGATCAGGACTTCCTTACCCTCGTCATCGAGAAGGGCACCCCCTACGTCAGGGTTGGCCTGGGTGTGGCCTGTGGGTACGCGATTGCTGCTTTCATGCAAGCTCATGGCCTGTCTCCTCATCAGGTGTGCTTCAAACCTACTTGACGTTCGATGACCGCACCGTGACATCCCTTGGCGCTGTAAACGTCGGACCAGTCCACCAGAAACGTCGGCAAACCTCTACCCGGCTGTTAGATCAATCGCATCTAGCGCCAATACCCTACGGTCATAAGGCTATTGCCCCACACGAATTCTCCGCGTTCAGGCCACGGCGACGAGCGTGCCAAGGGCCGGGAGGTGTAGGCTCTGTATTCGAGTCATCTACCCAAGGCAGTCCCCGTTATGGTCTCAGTGCTTTCCGGTCGTCAGCGTCATGCCATTCGTCTGGCGCTGCGGATGATCGCGCCTTACCGCAAGCAGGCCATCGGCGCCTTGATTGCGTTGATTGTCACTGCCGGCATCACATTGTCCATGGGGCAGGGCATCCGTTTGATGGTGGATCAGGGCTTCATGACCCGCTCGCCCACCCTGCTTAACGAAACCATCGGCCTGTTCATGCTGCTGATTGTGGCGCTGGCTTTGGGCACGTTCGCCCGGTTTTACCTGGTGTCGTGGATTGGCGAGCGGGTGGTGGCGGATCTGCGCAAGCAGGTGTTCGACCATTTGGTAAACCTGCACCCGGGCTTCTACGAAAACAATCGCAGCTCCGAGATCCAGTCCCGGCTGACGGCGGACACCACCTTGCTGCAATCGGTGATCGGCTCGTCACTGTCGATGTTCCTGCGCAACGCGTTGATGGTGATCGGCGGGATCATTCTGCTGTTTTTCACCAACCCCAAACTCACCAGCATCGTGGTCGTGGCCTTGCCGCTGGTGGTGGCGCCGATCCTGATCTTCGGTCGTCGGGTGCGCAGCCTGTCGCGGGAGAGCCAGGACCGGGTGGCTGACGTCGGCAGTTACGTGTCCGAAGCGCTGGGCCAGATCAAAACGGTGCAGGCCTACAACCACCAGGCGCAGGACAAACAACGCTTTGCGAAAACCGCCGAAGACGCGTTCGAGACGGCGCGCAAGCGAATTCTGCAGCGTTCATGGCTGATCACGCTGGTGATTATGCTGGTCTTGGGCGCGGTGGCGGTGATGCTCTGGGTGGGCGGCATGGACGTGATCGCCGGGCGCATTTCCGGCGGCGAGCTGGCGGCTTTCGTGTTCTACAGCCTGATTGTCGGCAGCGCCTTTGGCACCTTGAGCGAGGTGATCGGTGAGTTGCAGCGGGCGGCGGGCGCAGCAGAGCGCATCACCGAACTGCTGCAGGCGCGCAGCGAAATCACCGCGCCGACCCATGATTTGCTTCAGTTGCCGGTTCGGATCAGTGGGCGTCTGGCGCTGGAAGACGTCACCTTTGCCTACCCGTCGCGGCCGGAACGCAACGCCATTGATGGCCTGAGCCTGGTGATCGAGCCGGGTGAGACGGTGGCGTTGGTTGGCCCTTCCGGCGCCGGAAAATCAACGCTGTTCGACCTGTTGCTGCGGTTTTACGATCCGCAGCACGGCCGGGTGCTGGTGGAAGGGCTGCCGGCGAATCGCCTCGACCCGCTGGACCTGCGGCGCTGTTTTGCCTGGGTCTCGCAGACGCCTGCGCTGTTTTTCGGCAGCGTCGAGGACAACATCCGCTACGGCAACGCCAGCGCCACCCTGGAGCAGGTCGAGGCGGCGGCCAGAATCGCCCATGCCCATGAATTCATTCAGCAACTGCCGAAGGGCTATCAGACCCATCTGGGTGACGGCGGCATGGGCTTGTCCGGCGGTCAGCGCCAGCGATTGGCGATTGCCCGGGCGCTGTTGTCCGAGGCGCCGATCCTGTTGCTGGACGAGGCGACCAGTGCACTGGATGCGCAAAGCGAGCATCTGATTCAGCAGGCATTGCCGACGTTGATGCAGGGCCGCACGACCCTGGTGATCGCCCACCGGCTCGCCACGGTGCAGAACGCCGACCGCATCGCCGTGATCGATCAGGGCCGTTTGATGGCGGTGGGCACTCACCAGCAGTTGATCGCCAGTAATCCGCTGTACGCGCGGCTGGCGGCGTTGCAGTTCAATCAGGGGGTGGAGGAGGTGGTGTGATCACCGCGCCTTTTGGAATGGCGCGGAATCTGTAGGAGCCAACTTGTTGGCGAAGCGGCTAACGCGGTGTGCCAGGCAGAACGCTTCGCGAACAAGTTCGCTCCTACAGAGGTAGCGCCTAACGCGGTGTGCCAGGCAGAACGCTTCGCGAACAAGTTCGCTCCTTCAGGGGGGGCGGGGAATCAGTGGTACTCGCACAGGTACGCAGTATCTACCGCGACTTTCAGCTGAAATTTGCTTTCGCCCGGCACATCGAACGACTCACCGGCGGCGAAGGTTTTCCAGTCGCTGCTGTCGGGCAGCTTCACGGTCAGGGAGCCCGACACCACCAGCATGGTTTCCGGCTGGCCGGTCCCGAATTCGTATTCGCCCGGCGCCATGACGCCGACGGTGGCGGTTTTGCCTTCAACGGGTGTGAAGGCGATGGACTTGACGGTGCCGTCGAAGTATTCGTTGACCTTGAGCATGACGGGGTCTCCTTGAAGGACTTGGGAAAAGGGCTTTAAAAGGCCCGACAGTATGCCGAACGTACAAAAGGGCGTCATCCGCTTTGATTAAAGCGTCATTGCCGCCCCGGCATGATCAACGGCAAAAGCCTCGCCGTATTGCGGGCATCGTTCAGCGCGCGATGTTGCTGACCGTTGAAATGCATCCCGGCCAACTGCAATGCGCCATTGAGTCCGGGTGCCTTCTGCAGGTGGCGGGCCTCAGCGAAACGCTGCTTGAGGTTCAGATGGGGCAGGGTGCTCAGCGCGCTGGTCAGCGCCTGTTGCTGCCACTGGGTTTCAAACTGCAAACGGTCGTAATCGCCCCAGCTGGCCCATCCGGCCAATTTGCCCTGATGGTGCCCCAGCCAGCGTTCAAACAACGGCCAGACCACGTTCAGCGGTGTGGCGCTGTCGATGTTGCTCTGACTGATGTGGGTCAGCTGACGACAGAAGGGCGTCAACAGCGGGCGGCGCAAGGGCCGTACAAACCGTTCGAAATGGTCCACCTCGCGTCCGTCCTGATTGACCACGGTCGCGCCGATTTCAATGATCTCCATTTCCGCTACAGGCCATCCGCCTTCCTCGGTGGTGGCCTCCAGATCAATCACCAGCCAATGCGGCATGTCGAACTCCAATTTCAACCCAGTACGCAATGAACTGGAGCGTAGTCACATAAGGCTCGCGCCGTCCAACGGGAATACGCAATCAACTGTCGCGCTTGATTGGGACTCACGAGGCAGCGGATGATTTCGCGCCGGCCTGATATTTTTGTCGCGCTGTGGTGTGATTGCGGCAGAAAATGGCCGGCCGGGTCAGCAGCTCTCCTGTCCGGGTAGTTGCACATTGTCTAATTGTGTCGAAGCGCCTAGCTTAGCGGGACTCGATTCGCCAGAGGTGCTTTGTCTTGAGGTCTACACCCGTGCGGACGGCTGTCAAAACCGCTTTCATCATCCCCCTTCGCACGCTGCTGCTGGCCACGGCAACGCTGTGGGCGACCCAGGCGGCCGCCACGCAACTGGTGCGCGTGGGCGCGGCGCATTTTCCGCCGTACACGATTCGCCCGGAGCGCGGTGAGGCCACCGGTTTGCTTGCGCAGATGATCACGGCGCTGAACGCGATGCAAAACGACTTTCGCTTTGAAATGGTGCCGACGTCGCTGCCCCGCCGGTTTCGGGAGTTCCAGCAGGCGCGTTATGACATGGCAATTTTTGAAAACCCCGGCTGGGGCTGGAAAGGCATTCCTCACGTCGAGGTCGACATGGGGCTTGAGGACGCAGAAGTCTTTGTGGCCCATCAAGCCGAGGGGCGGGGTCAGGGTTATTTTAGTCAACTGCAGGGCAAGCGCCTGGCGCTGTTCAATGGCTATCATTACGCCTTCGCCCAGTTCAACGCCGACCCCAAATACCTGGCCGACACTTACAACGCCACCGTGACGTATTCCCACGACAGTAACCTGCTCATGGTCCTGCGTGACCGGGCCGACATTGCGTTAGTTACGCGTTCGTACCTGAGCACGTTTCTGGCTGCCAACCCGGCCGATGCGAACCAATTGTTGGTGTCGGAGAGGGCTGATCAGGTCTATCGCCACTACGCATTGCTGCGGCCCGACGCGCCAATCACCGGCGAACAGTTCGACGCGCTGCTGCAGCGCCTGCGGGACAATGGAGGGCTGCTGAAGATATTCCAGCCGTATCGAATAGCCGTGACGCCGCCGACCGATCACCACGCCGTGGCCATCGATATGAATAAGGATTAGGGGAATGTCCGGTCGCCAGTAACGACACCGCATTGTAGGCGCGCACCTTTGCCCGCGACTGCTGCGTGTCAGCGCACATTAAGGTCGCTGGCAACATCGATCGAGGGCAAGCGCGCTCCTACAGTTGAAACGCCTGCGGTGACGCTTCAGCGGTCCCGCGCTTCCTTGGCGTCCATTTCAGCATTGCGCTCATGGACACGCTTGAGTTGTTCATCGGTCAGGGGCAGCTTCTTCGCCGAATCTTTCAGCATGAACAGACCGCCGACGATCGAGCCAATTGCAATTACCAGAATTAACCAGGCATACCAGGGCATTGGGGCTCTCCTCTTGTGATACCCGTTGGAACAGCGGCGCTGTCCACTGGTTCAATGTAGAAGCCCGATGGGCCCGCGTCGTGTCGGCGCGGGACCGTTTCCGGTGGGGTGATCGCCCGATGGTGTCCGGTCCTCAGAGACCGGTGAGCATGGCGTCAGCAGGCGCGGCAGCCCGGGAATGAGCGGTTAGGAAGAAGTACACGAAACCCACCGCCATGAACGCCAGGAAGATCAGGCCGATCAAGGGGTTAAACCACGCCATGGCGATCAGGCACACCACCGCCAGCACCAGTGCGATGCCTGGCACGATGGGGTAGCCCGGCGCCCGGAACGTACGCTCCAGCAGCGGTTCGGTCTTACGCAGCTTGAACAGGCTGAGCATGCTCATGATGTACATGACGATGGCGCCGAACACCGCCATGGTGATCATCGCTGCGGTCAGCGTCATGCCGCTGAGGTTGATCATGCCGTCGCTGTAGATGGCCGCGATGCCGATGATGCCGCCGGCGATGATGGCGCGGTGGGGGGTCTGGAAGCGCGACAGCTTGGCCAGCGACGCGGGCAGGTAACCGGCGCGGGCCAGCGCGAAGAACTGCCGCGAGTAGCCCAGGATAATGCCGTGGAAGCTCGCCACCAGACCGAACAGGCCGATCCAGACCAGCATGTGCAGCCAGCCGGAGCTTTCGCCGACCACGGCTTTCATGGCCTGGGGCAGCGGGTCGTTGATGTTCGACAGGGTGCGCCAGTCACCCACGCCACCGGCGAAGAACATCACGCCCATGGCCAGCAATACCAGGGTGATGATGCCGCTGATGTAGGCTTTCGGGATGGTGCGCTTGGGGTCCTTGGCTTCCTCGGCGGCCATGGCCGCGCCTTCGATGGCCAGGAAGAACCAGATCGCGAAGGGGATCGCCGCGAACATCCCGGAAATCGCACCGGGGCCGAAGCTGTCGGCACCAGCCCAGCCGTTGAGCGCGAAATTGCTGAAGCTGAACGCCGGGGCGACCACGCCCATGAACACCAGCAGTTCGAGCACTGCCAGCACGCAGACCACCAGTTCAAAGGTGGCGGCCAGCTTGACGCCCAGGATGTTGAGGGTCATGAACACGATGTACGCGCCCACGGCGGCGTGTTTGGGGTCCAGGGCCGGGAACTGGACGTTCAGGTAAGCGCCAATGGCCAGGGCGATGGCGGGCGGGGCGAAGACGAATTCGATCAGCGTCGCCAGCCCGGCGATCAGTCCGCCTTTTTCACCGAAGGCGCGGCGGCTGTAGGCAAACGGACCGCCGGCGTGAGGGATCGCGGTGGTCAGCTCGGTAAAGCTGAAGATGAAACAGGTGTACATCGCGGCGACCATCAATGAGGTCACCAGGAACCCCAGCGTCCCGGCCACGCCCCACCCATAACTCCAGCCGAAGTATTCGCCGGAAATGACCAGCCCTACGGCGATCCCCCACAAATGCAGCGTGCCCAACGTGGGCTTTAGTTGCGTATTCATGTGTCTCTCCCTGGATTCGTTTGGATCATCGAACAACCTGCTGCAGTGGTCATGCCAGCCTGTGGCGGGTATGTCGTTATGTTTCAAAACCCGTCGCTTGCAGAACGTTTGTTACGGGATGTAAGCGTAGACGTGCAGGATTGGTGCGTGGGATGCTCGTGGGGGGTGCGAAAGCCATGCGCTCCAACCGTCCGGGTTCTGGTATTTACCGCCGCCGACCCCCGCCCGCTGACATGTTCAGCTACAATGCGCGCCGATTTCGACTTGCCAGAGAACCCGCACATGTCCATCTGCCAGACCCCCATCATCGTTGCCCTGGATTTTCCGACCCGTGAAGCTGCGTTGAAGCTGGCCGATCAACTGGACCCTAAATTGTGTCGGGTCAAAGTGGGCAAGGAGCTGTTCACCAGTTGCGCTTCCGACATCGTCGAAACCCTGAACAGCAAGGGTTTTGAAGTCTTCCTAGACCTGAAATTTCACGACATCCCCAACACCACCGCCATGGCCGTCAAGGCTGCAGCGGAAATGGGTGTGTGGATGGTCAACGTGCACTGCTCGGGTGGCCTGCGGATGATGGCGGCGTGCCGCGATGTACTGGACCAGCGCACCGGGGCCAAGCCGCTGTTGATCGGCGTGACCGTGCTGACCAGCATGGAGCGCGAGGACCTGGCCGCCATCGGCCTGGACATCGAGCCCCAAGAGCAGGTACTGCGTCTGGCGGCGTTGGCCCAAAAGGCCGGGATGGACGGGCTGGTGTGTTCGGCGCTGGAAGCCCAGGCGTTGAAGCAGGCGCACCCGTCGCTGCAACTGGTGACGCCGGGGATTCGTCCCGCCGGCAGCGCAGTCGACGATCAGCGCCGCATCCTGACCCCGCGCCAGGCGCTGGATGCGGGTTCCGATTACTTGGTCATCGGGCGGCCGATCAGCCAGGCGGCTGATCCGGCGAAAGCGTTGGCGGCGGTTGTGGCGGAATTGGCGTAAGGCATACGCCGGCCATTGTAGGAGCGCGCTTGCCCGCGATTGAGGTGTGTCAATCGACGCATCCGGTTCAGGCACACCGCCATCGCGGGCAAGCGCGCTCCTACAGTCCTGAACTCAGAAATTATTGCGCGTCAAAATCGCCTCCATGCTCTCTTTCGACGGCCGACCGTAGAATTTCAACAATTCCGACGCCCGATTGGTGAAGAACCCATCGACGCCGTTATGGCTGATGGCTTTGAAATCCACGGCTTCGTCGACCGTGTACGGGTGCACCACCATGCCGCGATCATGAGCCATCTGGTTCATCCACGGCTTGACCAGGTCCATGTAGCTCTGATCCCCGCCGTTCTTAAGTGCCGCCGCAGGACCTGTGCCGATCGCACCGTGGGCCTTGGCCCAGTCCATCCACGCGGCAAACTCTTCTTTGGATTTCACCTGCTGACTGGCGTAGAACGTGGCCTTGTCCTTGGCGCCCGACGTCTTGAACGTCGCATCGGAGCTGGCCTGGATCGAGCCGTCGCCCAGCCACAACAACAGGACTTTCGGCACGTTCGGCATGCTCTGTTGCAACAGTTCAAGGCTGGGCTTTTCAAAGGTCTGCAAGACCACGCGGCCCGGCATGTGGGCGGTGTTGACGTAGCCCTTCTCGGCGGCAGGGCGCTGACTCAGCCAGCCGCGCTGTTGCAGCTTTTTCTGCAGGTCCGCTTCGATGCCTGGAAACTGCGCCGGGACTTTGGTTTCGATGTACAGGCCGGGCTTGTTCTTGCCGCCTTCGGCGATGTCGATCACTTCGTCCAGGGTCAGGATCTTCAAGCCTGCGTAGCTGGGGCGCGCCCGATCCGGGTACTTGGTGTTGAACCACGAGCCGGCGTCCAGGCGCTTGATCTCGTCCAGAGTAAAGCTGCTCAACGGTTGTTTGGCGCGGTCCGGGTAGACCTCGGCGACGTTGGTGGTGCGCTCCAGCGTGTCATCGTGCAGCGCAATCAGCACGCCGTCCTTGGTGCGCTGGATGTCCATCTCCAGATAATCAGCGCCCAGTTCCCGCGCCAGCGTGTAGGACGGAATCGTTTCTTCCGGTGCGTTGAAGGACGCGCCTCGGTGGGCGATGACCGCAGGCCATGGCAGACCGATCTTCTGCGCAATGGCTTTGCCCGGCTCGCCGGCGGCCGACACGACGCCCGACGACAACATCACACCGGCCAGTGCGGCAGTGCCCAGCGTTCTGGAAATTCCTTTCAACATGGTCTCGACGTTCCTTATGTGCATGATGGATTCATGACGGAGCCAGTCAGCGCCCCAGGGGATCAGTCAGAGCATTAGCAGCTACGCCCGCCACGAGCAACCCTGCGCTCGAGTTTCAGGGTCGTGGATGAAGAAGGGGCGTCGAGTGTGTGACGGTTTTGCTTCGCTGAGCGGGTCTTCCGATTACGCCTTGTCGACGAGCTTTCGCGGCCGTCCGCCCTTGAGTCCGTTTGCCCGGGAGGCACTCGCCTTGGCACTGCTGCTACGGCGCCCGTTGCGAGCGGCGATGACGCTGGCCGCCATCTCCATCAGCGACTTGCTGTCAGAAACCATGCCGGCCAGGTGCAGGTGAATATCGTGGGATTCCAGGCATAAGGCATTCCCGCCGAACCCCAACTCAATCCGGGCGAGTTCCGCAGGGAGAAGGTCCGCCAGCTCCGGGTAGAGGCCGACCGGCAATAGCAGGGCCGTGTGATCCGCAAGACCGATCATGAGCGCTTGATCGTCTTCCCTGTAACGCACCGTCGTGGCAGTCAAGGTGCATTGAGAGCGTTTGCGCCCTCGGGTGAGCGCTTCGGCCAGCGTCGCCTGCGTGATTGGGTTGTCATGACGCTCAGTCGCTTTTATGGGTTTCATAGCTGTATCTCCAAGGGGCATAAATGCCCTGATAAACGTAGTCGGGTGATGTTGGCCTGCGGGTCAAAGGCGGCACAGAGAATGGGGCAGGTGGCGGGCGGGTCAATGTGAACGGCTGCCACCTCATGTGCATCTTCATCCCAACCCTGATTCTCCAGGCACAAGGTGCTTCGGCTGACCCACCAGCATTCACGAGCCCGGCGCAGGTTTGCACGACGTTTGAGCACTTGCCGCAGCTCCTCCAACACTCTCGCGCAGGGCGTGTTCTGCGTGGGGGTCACATCCCATAGCGAAACGCCGTTATGCCAAAAGCTGAATAGAAAACGCGCATCCCACTCCCTGTTGCCTACGTGAACGTGAGGCGGACAGTGCTCATCACGGGTGAACACGGCGATCCTGTATCCCTTGTGACTGCAAACTCTCATCGTTAACCCATCCGTTAGGTTCTGGAGTCTACGCCGCTGATTGCATCCTTGCGACGCCGAAATGCCTGTTTGCCCAGCCGCCGACGTTTTTCGGAAATCGGCTACAGGCTGAGCCGAGTGAATCGCATCCCGGGTTTTCTCTCCACGTCCCAGGTGATACAAAACTTGGCCGCAGGACGTTGGCTCACGAACGGCAAGCCTTGCGCAGCTGTAACGTGAAATGTGCAGCGTCGGCCTGCCCAATCGTGCTGACTCGCGCTACTGTCTGCCCCTTGAATTTTTCTGTGGAGCGGGGCGATGACGGAGACGGTGTTGGTGCTGGTGGAAAGCGTGAACGAGTATTTGCCGATTCTGGAGGCGCAGGGGTTTCGGTTGATTCTGGCGCCGACCCCGGCGATGCGCGCGGAGGCGGTGGCCAACGGTCGCGATGAGATCACGGCGGTATTGACCCGTGGGCCGTTGGGGTTTTTCGACGAAGAAATGGCGGCGCTGCCCAAGCTGCAGATCATTTGCGTGCTTGGCGCCGGCTATGAACAAGTGGATTTGCCGGCCGCCGAGGCGCGAGGCATTACCGTGACCAACGGTGCCGGGGTCAACGCGCCCACCGTGGCTGACCACGCGATGGCGTTGCTGCTGGCCATGGTCCGCGACATTCCCCTGGCCGACGCGTCGGTGCGCCGCGGTGAATGGCGCAAGCTGACGCGGCCTACGTTTGCCGGCAAACGCATCGGTATTCTCGGCCTGGGTTCGGTGGGCATGGCGATTGCCAAACGCGCCCAGGGCTTTGACATGCAGGTGTGCTACCACAGCCGCACGCCGCGCAACGATGTCGATTTCGCGTATTGCGAGACGCCACTGGCGCTGGCCCACGCGGCGGATTTCCTGATCGTCGCGACACCGGGCGGTGCGGGCACGCGGCACTTGATCGACAAACAGGCGCTGGAGGCATTGGGGCCGGACGGCTTCATCGTCAACATCGCCCGGGCCAGCGTGATCGCCACCGACGCTCTGGTCGATGCGTTGCAGCACGGCCGCATTGCCGGTGCTGCGCTGGACGTCTTCGACGACGAGCCCCAGGTGCCGGACGCGCTGAAGACGCTGAACAATGTCGTGCTGACGCCCCATGTCGCAGGGCTCTCGCCAGACGCTTCGCGTGACACCGTGCAGCGGGTGGCGGACAACCTGCTGGCGTTCTTTGCCGGGGAGCCGGTGCTGACGCCCGTGCGCAGTTAAAGAGTCATGACCGTGGGAGGGCGCTTGCTCGCGATGAGGCCGGGACATGAAACACATGTCCGCCAAACAGCGGATCGCGAGTGAGCTCCCTCCCACCGTGCTCGGCGGCGGATTCACGACCAACACCGTTGTTCCGTCCAAAACCCTGTGTGATCCGTCCAACCTGCCCCCGCGCAAACCGCCCACACTGGCGTCAGACCGATCACTGTTTAGCCGAGGAAACACCATGAGCGAATTTGTCATCGCCCCCGTCGCCACCCCGTCGCTGGCGGTCGAAGGCACGTCCAGCCGCTTCCCGATCCGCCGCGTGTTCTGCGTCGGCCGCAATTATTCCGAGCACGCCCGGGAAATGGGCCACGACCCAGAGCGCGAGCCGCCGTTCTTCTTCATGAAACCGGCCGACGCCGTGGTTCCGGCCAAGGGCAGCATTGCGTATCCGCCGCTGACCCAGGATCTGCACCACGAAATCGAACTGGTGGTGGCCATCGGCAAGGACGGCGTCGACATTCCCGCCGAAGAGGCCCTGACCCACGTGTGGGGCTACGGCGTCGGGCTTGACCTGACCCGTCGCGATCTGCAGGCCCAGGCCAAGAAGATGGGCCGTCCGTGGGAGTTCGCCAAGGCGTTCGATGCCTCCGCACCGGCCACGCCGCTGCAGCCGGTAAGCAAGATCGGTCATCCCGACAAGGGCGCGATCTGGCTGGACGTGAACGGTGAGAGCCGCCAACGCGGTGATCTGTCGGACCAGATCTGGGCGGTCAAGGATGTCATCGCTTACCTGTCGCAATCGGTCGGCCTCAAGGCCGGCGACCTGATTTACACAGGTACACCGGCGGGCGTCGGTGCGCTGCAAAAAGGCGACGTGGTCACCGCCGGCGTCGAAGGCATTGCCGAGCTGACCGTCACACTGGTCTGACGCGCCGCACCCGGCGCATGAATCGCTTGGTCCGACACCCGCCGTTGCCCTAACATGCGGCGGTCAGATCCGGCGATTCCAGGGTGTTCAAGCGATGACCAGTCAGTCCCGTATCCCCACGTACGGCATGCAGCAACGCAGCGATCGCGCGGATTTCTACATCCGTGACAAGCTGGCGCGTCCCGCCCTGACGTCGCCCCATCGCCACGAATACTTCCAGATCCAGATCAACCTTGGCGGCGACACTGTGCAGCACATCGGCGGGGCGATCCGGCCGTTTGCCCGCAACACCCTGGCCTTCATCCTGCCGCACCGGCTGCACGTTATTCCCCATCCCGATGACGGCAATTTCGTGCTGATCAATTTCTCCCAGGATTTCTTCCTGCCGCATGTGCACTGCGATCCCATGGATCTGGAAGACATCGCCATGGCGCAGGCCCCGGAACTGGCGCCGTTTCGCTTTCAGGAACACCTGGATTTCGTGCTCGACGATGAAGATTTTGCTGAAGTCCTGGCGCTGTTGACCCTGATGCGCAAGGCGGACTTGTCGCGGCAGCTGGGGTCGGCCTCGATCCTGCGCGGTTATCTGCTGCAACTGATCGGCAAGGTCTGCAACCTGTTCGAGGCGCCCTTGCTGGCGCTGGCCGACAGCAAGGCCGAACGGCGAGGGCGGCGGGACGCCATGGGCCGGGTGATGGAATACATCCGCGCGCACATCGCCGACCCGGCCATGACCCTGACCGACGCAGCGGCGGCAGCGTTTTTGTCGCCCAATTACCTGACCCACCTGCTGCGCAAGGAAACCGGCAGCACGTTTTCCGAACTGGTGCTGGAACGCCGCATGCGCCTGGCGCGCACCCAATTGATGAACAGCGACACCGCCCTGAGCCGCATTGCCGAAAGCTGCGGGTTTGCCGACGAGGCGTATTTCTCCCGACGCTTTCGCAAAGCCCACGGTATGCCGCCCGGCCAGTTTCGACGCCAGCAGCGCGGCTCATGAACGCTGAACACGAACGCGGCGCAGGGCTGCCCGTGAACGACTCGCCCTGCCATCAGGTGCCGGTGCCGGATGGCCTTCGGGTGTCGGCGCAGGTGGTGTGCCACGCGACGCATCTGCGCAAGGCCACGCGGCGGATTACTTTGCTGTACGACGCGGCGTTGGCCCCTTGCGGACTGCGCTCCACCCAGCGCTCGATCCTGATGCAGATAGCCCGCAGCCAGGCGCCGAGCCTGTCCGAACTGGCCGCTGCGCTGGTGATAGACCGCTCCGCGCTGGCCCAGAACCTCAAGCCGCTGGAGCGTGAAGGGCTGCTGGCGGTGAGCGTGGACCCGGCTGACAGGCGCAGCCGATTGGTGACCCTGACACAAGCGGGCATGGACAAATTGCTGGAATCGCAGCCGCTGTGGGAACAGGCCCAGGCCGCGTTCGAGAAGGGGTATGGCGTGAAGCAGTCCCAAATGTTGCGGGAAGCGCTGGCTGCGGTGACAGTGGGGGAATACGACGAAATTTAGGGCTGATCGAGCCCGCAGCCCGGACGTTTCTTGTTGGAGCGAGGCTTGCCCGCGAAGAGCGATAACGCGGTGTGTTGGTTGAACCGCGTCGTCAACTTCGCGGGCAAGCCTCGCTCCAACCCATCATCGTTTATTTCACGATAACCGCAGCCCGCAACGGCATCGCCTGACCCCTGCGCCTCCCCACCTGCAACAGATAAACCCCGGCCAGGATGGCGCCGATCGCCAGCAGGTCCATCCCGTGCATCGGCTCTCCGGCGACAAGGATGCCGATCATCAGCGCCACCACCGGCGGGATGTAGGTCACCGAGGCAGCGACCACAGCGCCCAGTCTGTCGACGATGAAGTAATAAAGAATGTACGCCACCCCGGTGCCCAGCAGGCCCAGGCCCAGCGAGACGCCGAGCATGGCTTTCGGGCTTTGGGTGATGCGTTCGATGCCGCTCCAGTCGCTCACCACGGCGATGACCACCAGCGCCAGGCCGATCTGATAGGTGCACAGCGCCACCGGCGAGATGTTCAGACCGGTGAGAAAGCGCTTGGCATAGACGAAGGAGCAACCGACGCTGAGCGAGCCCAACACCATGTACATCACGCCCGGTACCGAAATCGCCGCCGCGCCGCTGGCCCAGGGACGGGCGATCAACAGCACGCCGACGAACCCCAACAGCACGCCGGCGGTCATCGGCCCGTTGAGCTTTTCTTCGCGCAAAAACAGGTACGCGCAGACGAAGGTAAACAGCGGGATGGCGCCGCTGAGCAGACCGGCGACGCTGGACAGCAGCAACGTCGTGCCTTTGGCGTAGAAGTAGTAGCAGATCACGGTGGCCAGCAAGGCCATGACCAGAAAATGGTGGGCATGGCGCAGATGGCTCCAGCTCAGGCAACGGCGACTCAGCGCATATATCAGGAGCGGCAGGAAGCCGAACAGCATCCGCAGCAACACGGTCTGCGCCGGCGAGATCCATTCCACCGCCCACTTCATGAACATGAAGTTGGTCCCCCAGATCAATCCGAGGAGGGCGAAGGCAAGGTAGGCAGTGTTTTTCATGGGCTCATCCGCCGGTTTGAAAGAAGGCGATTGTGCGGTCGGGCGTGATCCGCTACAAACGATCATCCTTGCGCCATGAAGTAGAAAAACTACGCCATGCACACACCGCCGCCGTTAAAAGCCTTGTCCTGTTTCGACGCTGCCATGCGCCACAAGAGTTTTTCTCTTGCCGGCGACGAACTGCACGTGACGCCCGGTGCCATCGGCCAGCAGGTGCGCAATCTTGAGCTGTGGCTGGGCGTGACCCTGTTCATCCGGCACATTCGTCGGATCGAACCCACCCCGGACGGCCTGGCCTATTGGGCGCGCATCCAGCCGGCGCTGACGCAGATCATCGACGCCAGCCAGGCCCTGCGTGACAGGCACAGTCAGAATGTCTGGCTGAGCATGCCGCCGAGCCTGGCGGCCAAATGGTTCGCGCGGCGCATGGCGAACGTTATCGAGTCCAACCCCAGCGCTTCGCTGCACCTGAGTTCTTCCAGCGCGCTGGCGGATTTCTCCAGCGAACGGGTGGACCTGGCGGTCCGGCATTTCGACGGCATCGCACCCGGACTGGACGTGCACCTGTTGCATCCCGATGAGGCGAGGGTCTATTGCAGCCCGGCGTATGCACGGCAGCTGAAGCTGGTGTTACCGGCGGATTTACGCGGTGCGACCTTGCTGCACAACACCTTTCACCCGCACTGGCCTGAGTGGCTGGCGCGGTTTGCGGGTATCGATTCGCAAGCGGTGGCGCAGATTGCCGGCATTCATTTCGATCAATCGATGATGGCCATCGAGGCGGCGCGAAGGGATCAGGGCGTGGTCATTACCAGCGAGTGGCTGGTGGAAGACGAGATCGCGAGCGGGGCGCTGATCGAACCCTTCGAACAGCGCTTGCCGCTGTCCAAGGGTTATTACGTGGTGCAGCCCAGACATGCCATCCCGCGACCGGCCGTGCAGGCGCTGAAAGACTGGTTGATCGATCAGGCGCAAGGGACAAACAACGCGGGCTGCTGATCCGTATAGCGCCTGCACGTGGGAGGGAGCTCGCTCGCGAAGCGGTGGCTGTCGCGAAAGTGATGCAGCGGCGTTCCCGCCTCTCGCGAGCAGGCTCCCTCCCAAAATGACCTTGTCCAGCCTCGCCGTTACGGCATCACCGGCGGGATGTACGCCAGCGTCGTGCCCAATGCCCACAGCAGAAACAGCACCAGCGGCGTGTGCACCAGCAATTGCACGAACGAGAAGCCGATCAGGTCCCTGGCTTTCAGGCCCAGCACCCCCAGCAACGGCAGCATGTAGAAGGGGTTGATCAGGTTCGGCAAGGCTTCGGCAGCGTTGTAGATCTGTACCGCCCAGCCCAAGTGGTATTTCAGGTCATTGGCCACTTGCATCACGTACGGCGCTTCGATGATCCACTTGCCGCCGCCCGACGGGATGAAGAAGCCGAGGATCGCCGAGTACACGCCCATCAGCAGCGCATAGGTGTCGTGGGACGCGATGCTGGTGAAGAACAGCGAAATGTGATGCGCCACGGTTTGTGCATCGCTGCCTTTGACCGTGGTCAGCAGCGCGGCAATCGAGCCGTACAGCGGGAATTGGATCAACACGCCGGTGGTGGTGGGCACCGCGCGGGCCACGGCATCCAGAAAACTCCGAGGCCGCCAGTGCAGCAGGGCGCCGACCATGATGAACAGGAAGTTGTAGGTGTTCAGCCCGGAAATCGCCGTGATGGCCGGCTTGGTCGAGAACTCGTTGAACAGCCAGCCTGACGCCAGAATCACCATCAGGATGATCAACAGCGGGCTGTATTCCAGCCATTCGCCCGGTCGGGTGCGCGGCGGCAGGGGTGGCAGGCTGAAGGCCGGATCGATCCCGCATTCCTTGGCATCCCGGGCCGTGTTGGGGCCGGGCGCGGTGGCGTAGGCGACGATGATCGAGACGACGACCAGTGCCAGCAGCATCACGCCGGACTGCCAGAGGAAGATGGTTTCGGTGAACGGAATGACGCCGGTGATCGCCAGGATCGAGGGCGGCAGGCTGCCGGGGTTGGCTTGCAATTGCGCCGCAGACGAAGACAGACCCAAGGCCCACACGGCGCCGAGGCCGAGATAGGCGGCGGCGCCGGCAGCGCGGTAATCCATCTTCAGGTCAGTACGGCGGGCGAGGGCGCGCACCAGCAAACCGCCGAACACCAGCGACAGGCCCCAGTTCAGCAACGAGGCGACCATGGAAATCAAGGCGACCCAGGCCACGGCCGAGCGACCGTTCTTCGGGATGCGCGCCAGACGGTCGATGAGCTTGACCGCCGGCGGGGAGCTGGCAACCACGTAGCCGCCGATGACCACGAACGCCATCTGCATGGTGAACGGAATCAGGCTCCAGAACCCGTCACCGAAGGCCTTGGCGGTATCGGCCGGTTTGGCGCCGATCACCAGCGTGGCGAGGGTGACAATCACCACCGCCAGCGCGGCGAATACCCAGGAATCGGGGAACCAGCGTTCAGCCCATCGCGCACAACGCAGGGCAAAGCGGGCATAGCGGCTTTCTTCGATTTCGGTGGCCACGGTGTTTCCTCTTGGATTTATTGTGTGGTTGCCAGTGGGAGCAGTGTTGTGTGTTCAGTGGTGCAAAAAGTGAGGTGCTTCAGATACAGCAAAGCCCCTTCATGGCTGAAGGGGCTGATGTCGAACACTGTCGTCGCGAATGACCTGTAGGCGCGCGCCTGCCCGCGATTGCATTCTGCCTGTGACGTATTCGGTGATCACCCACCGTAATCGCGGGCAAGCGCGCTCCTACAGGGGTATCGCTAAAACGTCATCTCGGTCACGTCATCCGGCACGATCAACTTGCCGGCGGTCTTGGCGATGATTTCTTCGACGCTCACCCCCGGTGCGGTTTCACGCAGGATGAACGCGCCGTCTTCGATTTCCAGGTACGCCAGGTCCGTCAGCACTTTGCGGATGCAGCCCGCGCCCGTCAGCGGCAGGCTGCAGCGTGACAATAGCTTGGATTCGCCGTCCTTGGAGGCGTGGGTCATGGTGACGATGATGTTGTCGGCGCCGGCCACCAGGTCCATCGCGCCGCCCATGCCCTTGACCAGTTTGCCCGGGATCATCCACGACGCGATGTTGCCTTCGACGTCGACCTCGAAGGCGCCCAGCACCGTCAGGTCCACGTGGCCGCCACGGATCATGGCGAAGGACTGCGAGGAGTCGAAGATCGACGCGCCCTTGCGCGCAGTGACGGTCTGTTTGCCGGCATTGATCATGTCGGCGTCGATGGTTTCCTCGGTGGGGAAGGCGGCCATGCCAAGCAAGCCGTTTTCCGATTGCAGCATCACGTCGATGTCGTCCGGGATGTAATTGGCGACCAGGGTCGGAATGCCGATCCCCAGGTTCACGTAGAAGCCGTCTTGCAGTTCGCGCGCGACGCGCTGTGCCATTTGTTCGCGGGAAAGTGCCATGATCTCGGGTCTCTTTTATTCTGTCCGGCCGGCGTGCGGGCCAGTACGTTCGAGGGAATACGCGCCATGCAACGCGCGTCGAGTGCAGGGAGCGGATCCCGTTTCTCAGTCCGGGTCTCGCAGCGTGCGCTTCTCGATGCGTTTCTCGAACGTGCCCTGAATCACCCGGTTGACGTAGATGCCCGGGGTGTGGATTTCGGAGGGCAGCAACACGCCGGGCTCGACGATTTCTTCGACTTCCACCACCGTGATGCGGCCTGCGGTGGCCACCACCGGGTTGAAGTTCTGCGCGGTGTGACGGTAGACCACGTTGCCGAAATGATCGGCTTTCCAGCCTTTGACGATGGCGAAGTCGCCGGTGATGGCTTCTTCCAGGATCACGTTGCGGCCGTTGAACTGGCGGGTTTCCTTGCCTTCGGCCACGGGGGTGCCGTAGCCGGTCGCGGTATAGAACGCGGGAATGCCAGCACCGCCTGCGCGCATTTTTTCGGCAAGGGTGCCTTGGGGGGTGAGTTCGACTTCCAGCTCGCCGTCGAGCAACTGGCGCTCGAACAGGGCGTTTTCGCCCACGTAGGACGCGATCATTTTGCGGATCTGGTGATCTTCCAGCAGTACGCCCAGACCGAAGCCATCGACGCCGCAGTTGTTGGAGACCACGGTCAGGCCCTTGACGCCACGGCGCTTGATTTCGGCGATGAGGTTTTCCGGGATCCCGCAGAGGCCGAAGCCGCCCGAAAGCACGGTCATGTTGTCGGTAAGCCCGTCGAGGGCTTCCTCGTATGTTGCCACTCGCTTGTCGAGTCCAGCCATGGTGATCCCGCCTTCTTTGTAGTTGTGTCCGGCCGTGCAATGACCGGGTAGCGTTGCGCGCATCTTCTCTTGCAGTCAGTGATTTGTTAATTTTGTTTTTTTCATCGATTGATAAAGAAATCAAATAAATGAATGTGAAGCAGCTTCGTGCGTTTCTGGCGGTTGCCCAGTGCTTGAGCTTTGCCCAGGCGGGCGAGCGGCTGCACCTGTCGCAGCCGGCGCTGAGCCTGACCATCAAGGCGCTGGAGGAAGACCTCGGCGGGCAACTGCTGACCCGCACCACGCGCACGGTCAGCTTGACCCCCGAAGGTGAAACCCTGCTGCCCATCGCCCGCCAACTGCTGGCCGATTGGGACAACACTGAAGAATTGCTGCGTCAGCGCTTCACCTTGCAACTGGGCAAGGTCTCGGTGGCGGCGATGCCGTCGTTCGCGGGCAATCTGCTGCCGGGCGCGCTGAAGGTGTTTCGTGAGCGCTACCCCCGGGTCAATGTCGCAGTGCACGACGTGATCAACGAACAGGTGCTGGAAATGGTAGACCATCGACGGGTCGAGCTCGGCATCGGCTTCGAGCCCGAATCCAGCAACACCCTGACGTTCACGCCGTTCTACATGGACCGCTTCGTCGCCGTGGTGCCGCTGGACTCACCGTTGGCGGAGCAGGGCGTGGTGACCTGGGACGAACTGCTGCACCATGACTTCATCACCTTGCAGCGCCCCTCGGCGGTGCGCCTGCTGCTGGAGCAAGACCTGCGCACCCGGCATGGCAAATTGGCGGTAGCCTTCGAAAGTCATCAGCTGTCTACGGTGGGCCGCATGGTTGCCAACGGCCTGGGGGTGAGTGCGGTGCCGTCGCTGTGCATTCAGCAGATGCAGGAACTGGGCGCGCGCTGCATTGCGCTGGAGGGGCCGATCATCGAGCGCCGGATCGGCCTGATCACCCTGGCCGATCACAAACTGTCGGCGGCCGCGCAGGCGTTGCGCGATGTGTTGATTGAGTGTGCGCAGGTCACGCAAGCGGTGTAGGAGCGCGCTTGCCCGCGAATGCCATATGTCTGCGACTTCTTCGGTGATGACACACCGTAATCGCGGGCAAGCGCGCTCCTACAGGCGGACCGCAAAACCCCGGCCAGACGCTTCCCTGTCAAAAGTTTCACTGCGGCGCAATGTCGCATCCGGTATGGTTGGGAAAGTTGCTACCAAATGTTTCGACCTCGCGTTGACCAATTTCAAACGATAAGGAGTCCTCGTTGGACGCTTCTTCTGCTGCCTGGGTTTTCCACGACACCCAACTGATTGTCTGCTGCCTGATCGCCATCGCCACCATCATCGTCCTCATCAGCGCGACCAAACTTCCTCCGTTTCTGTCCATCCTCGTGGGTACGTTCATCGCCGGGATTGGCGCCGGGCTGCCCGCTGAAGCGGTGGCCAAGGCCTTCAGCAAAGGGGCGGGCGGGATTCTCGGTGAGGCCGGGATCATCATCGCGCTGGGGGCGATGCTCGGGGCGTTGATGGCCGAATCCGGGGCGGCTGACCGTATCGCCTCGACCTTGCTCGGGATCGGCAAAGGCAAGGCGCTGCCGTGGGTGATGGCGCTGGTGGCGATGGTCATCGGCCTGCCGCTGTTCTTCGAAGTCGGCCTGGTGATGATGGTGCCGATCATCTTCGTCATGGCCCGTCAGTCCGGGCAACCGCTGCTGAAAATCGCGATCCCGGCGCTGGCGGGGATGACCACCTTGCACGCCCTGATGCCGCCGCATCCCGGTCCGCTGATTGCGGTGAGCGCCCTGCACGCCGACCTCGGCCTGACCATGTTGCTGGGGTTCTGCATCGCGGTGCCGGCCGTGATTCTGGCCGGTCCCCTGTACGGCAACTGGTTGTCCAGACGCCTGCACATCGAAGCCCCGGCCGAACTGGGCGAACTGTTCTCCGCCAAACCCAATGCCACCCGTCAACCGAGCTTTGTGGTGTCGTTGCTGATCATCTTGTTGCCGGTGATTCTGATGCTCGGCAGTACGCTGGCCAAGGTCGCCATGGCGCCGGAAAGCTCCGTGGCCCTGACCCTGAAATTCCTCGGCGAGCCGTTGGTGGCGCTGGGGATCGCGGTATTGGCGGCGGTGATTTGCCTGGGCTGGGCCAACGGGATTTCCCGGGAGCACGTCGGCGGCACGTTGCGCAAAAGCCTGGCGCCGATTGCCGTGCTGTTGCTGACCATCGGCGCTGGCGGCGGCTTGAAGCAGACACTGCTGGACGCCGGCGTGAGCCAGACCATCAGCAAGGTCGCCGAAGGCGCGCACATGCCGTACCTGTTGCTGGCCTGGTTGATCGCCGTGGCCCTGCGTCAGGCCACCGGTTCGGCGACGGTGGCCACCACGACCACGGCGGGGATTCTTGCGCCGATGATGGCCGGGCTGGAAGCGACCCAGGCCTCGCTGGTGGCGCTGGCGATTGGCGCCGGCTCGGTGTTCTTCTGCCACGTCAACGATGCCGGTTTCTGGATGGTCCGCGAGTATTTCGGGCTGGAATTGAAGCAGACAATCTGGGTCTGGTCGGTGCTGCAGACTATCGTCTCGGTGGTCGGCCTGATCGGCACGCTGCTGCTGTGGCAATGGCTGACCTGATTCAATCCACGCACTCACTTCTCCAGGCGCGCCCGCGACAGTGTCCGGGCGCGTCGCATGATCTGAAACCCATGACCCTTCGCGTTTCGCGAACGCCCTTTGCCAACTGACGGTTGGATTGTGCGCGGTGTCGTCCTCTAGTCTTGGCTCAAATTCCAAGAAAGACAGAGGTACGCACCATGACTGCCCCCCTTACCGGCATTCGCGTGATCGAAATTGGCACGCTGATCGCCGCTCCGTTCGCTGCCCGGCTGATGGCGGAGTTCGGCGCCGAAGTCATCAAGATCGAATCCATGGGTCAGGGCGATCCTCTTCGTAAATGGCGAAAACTTCACGAAGGCACCTCCCTCTGGTGGTACCTGCAATCGCGCAACAAGAAATCCCTCGCACTGAATCTCAAATCCCCTGAAGGCATCGCCATCGTCAAGCAGCTGGCGGAAAGCACCGACGTGCTGATCGAAAACCTGCGGCCCGGCGCGCTGGAAAAGCTTGGACTTGGCTGGGATGTCCTGCACGCGTTGAACCCCAAACTGACGCTGGTGCGTATCTCCGGCTACGGCCAGTCCGGGCCTTACCGCGACCGGCCCGGCTTCGGTGCCATCGGCGAGGCCATGGGCGGCATCCGCTACACCACCGGCACGCCGGGCTCGCCGCCAGCGCGGGTGGGGGTCAGCCTCGGTGATTCCCTGGCCTCGATGCACGCGGTGATGGGCGCGCTGATGTCGCTGTTGCGGGTCAAGACCGGGCAGGGCGACGGCCAGATCGTCGACGTGTCGCTGGCCGAAAGCGTGTTCAACGTCATGGAAAGCCTGGTCCCGGAATACGACATGATGGGCCATGTGCGCGAGCGCAGCGGCGGGGCGTTGCCGGGCATTGCGCCGTCCAACACCTACCCGACCGGAGACGGCGCTTATGTTGTCATCGCCGGCAACAGCGACCCGATCTTCAAGCGCCTGATGAACGTCATCGGCCGCAACGACCTGGGTGACAACCCTGAGTTCGCCCACAACGACGGGCGCGCCGCCCAGAGCAATCTGCTGGATGACGCCATCAGCGGCTGGTCGTCCAGCCTGCCCATCGACGACGTGTTGCAGGCGCTGGAGCAGGCCGAAGTGCCCGCCGGCCGCATCTACAACGTGGCCGACATCGTCGCCGACCCGCATTACCAGGCACGGGGCATGATCCTCGACGCCCAGTTGCCGGGCGGTGCCAGCGTCAAAATGCCGGGCATCGTGCCGAAACTGTCGGACACCCCCGGTGGTGTGAACTGGCAAGGCCCGAGCCTGGGGCAGCACACCGACAGCGTACTGGACAGTCTGGGCCTGTCTGCCGCCAACATCGAACAGCTGAAAAAAGACGGGGTGGTGCAATGATCACTGATTTCTCCGAGCGCCTGATCGTGCAGGAAGTGTCGCCCCGCGACGGCCTGCAGATCGAACCGAAATGGGTCGAAACCGCTGACAAGATCGCGCTGATCGATCAGCTGTCGTTGGCCGGTTTTTCCCGGATCGAAGCCGGGTCGTTCGTTTCGCCGAAAGCGATTCCGGCCCTGCGCGATGGCGATGAAGTGTTTCGTGGCATCCATCGTCAGCCGGGGGTGACCTACGTTGCGCTGATCCCGAATCTCAAGGGCGCGCAGCGGGCGCTGGACGCGGGGGCCGACGAGCTGAACCTGGTGATGTCCGCCAGCCAGACCCACAACCTGGCCAACATGCGCATGCGTCGCGAGCAATCGCTGACCGCGTTCGGTGATGTGGTGGCACTGGTCCAGGGCACTGCGCTGAGCCTCAACGGCTCGATTGCCACTACCTTCGGCTGCCCGTTCGAAGGCGTGATCGACGAAGACGTGGTGCTGCAGATCGTCGATGCCTATCTGGAACTGGGCATGCACGGCGTCACCCTGGCCGACACCACCGGCATGGCCAACCCGCGTCAGGTCTACCGGCTGGTCCAGCGGGTGCTGCAACGGCTGCCGGCGTCGGCACTGACCCTGCATTTTCACAACACACGCGGCCTGGGCCTGAGCAACGTGCTGGCCGCGTACGAAGCCGGGGCGCGGCGCTTCGATGCGTCCCTGGGCGGGCTGGGCGGTTGCCCGTTTGCGCCGGGGGCCTCGGGCAATATCTGCACCGAAGACCTGGTCAACCTGTGCGAAGAAATGGGCATCGACACCGGCATTGACCTGCCGCACCTGCTGACGATGTCGCGCCGCTTGCCCGACCTGCTGGGCCACGACATGCCCGGCCAGGTGGCCAAGGCGGGGCGCAACAGTGACCTGCATCCGGCACCGGACAATCTGCCCACCTGAGCCGCACTGCGACACGCCGTAACCACGGGCGCGCGAGCGTCCAGCCAGACAACAAAAACAAACGGGCACCCACCGGGAAGCCCGCCTGGAGAAACCTGAATGACGATCTCTGTTCTGAATCCGGACAGCAGCCTCCCCGAGGTCCTGAGCGCGGAAAAAGCCCTCATCCGCAAGGTCGCGTGGCGCATCATGCCGCTGATCATGGTCTGCTACCTGTTCGCCTTTTTTGACCGCATCAACATCAGCTTCGCCAAGTTCCAGCTGCAAAGCGACCTCAGCCTGAGCGACACCGCCTACGGCCTGGGCGCCGGGCTGTTCGTGGTCGGTTACGTGCTGTTCGAGGTGCCGAGCAACATCATGCTGTACAAGGTCGGCGCCCGGCGCTGGATCGCGCGGATCATGATGTCCTGGGGCGTTGCCACGGCGTTGATGATCTTCGTCACCAGCGAATGGCAGTTCTACACACTGCGCTTCATCATCGGCGCCATGGAAGCCGGTTTCGCGCCCGGCGTGTTGTATTACCTGACGCTCTGGTTTCCGCAAACCTACCGTGGACGCATCACCTCCATCCTGTTCCTGGCGTCAGCCTTTGCCGGACTGATCGGCGCGCCGGTGTCCGGTTTGGTGCTGGGCCACATGGACGGCGTGATGCAGATGCGCGGTTGGCACTGGCTGTTCCTGCTGGGCGGCCTCCCGTGCATCGGCCTGGGGTTCCTGGTGCTGAAAGTGCTCAAGGACAAAGTCACTGACGCGCACTGGCTGACGTCTGAAGAAAAGACCTACCTGGCCAGTCGCATTGCTCATCACGAACCGAACAAGCACGGCGGCTCATTGCTGACCGCGCTGAAGATGCCCGGCTTCCTGATGCTCGGCTTTATCTACTTCCTGATTCAGGTAGCGTCCTACGGCCTGAACTTCTGGGCGCCGCAGCTGATTCGCAGCGCCGGCACCGAAAGCCCGGTGATCATTGGCCTGCTGACCGCCATTCCGTACATCTTTGGCGCCATCAGCATGGTCGTGGTGGGGCGCTTGTCGGATGCCACGGGTGAGCGGCGCAAGTTCGTCTGCGGCCTGGTGGTGCTGGGGGCAATCGGCTTCTTCAGCGCCGGCATTTTTGCCCAGCACACGGTGTTCCTGATCGTGGCCCTGGCGATGCTCGGCGCCGGGATCGTCGCCTCGATTCCCGCGTTCTGGACCTTGCCGCCCAAGTTGCTGGCCGGTGCCGGGGCGGGCGCTGCGGGCGGTATCGCACTGATCAACACCCTGGGCCAGTTCGGCGGCATCGTCAGCCCGGTGATGGTCGGCAGCATCAAAGACCTCACCGGCAGCACCACGCCTGCGCTATACGTCATCGGCGTGTCGAGTTTACTGGCCGCGGCGTTGCTGATGTGGGCGTTGCCGGCGAAGTTGCGGACGCTGGATAAGCACGGCGATTGATCGAATCGAGGGCGGCATCAATGCCGCAGCTGCCGCCCTCATCACCGCATCGCAGCCTTCGGCGGCTCGTCAGCTCCTACAGAAAACGCCGCCACCTGTAGGAGCTGACGAGCCGCCGAAGGCTGCGAAGCGGTCTACCTGACATACGCCGAAACCTACTCTGCTCACACTCGAAACCTGCACGCCTAATCTGGTTCTATACCAACGCCAGGGCGGGAACATGAATGCATGACTTGAACGGACATCAATTACGCAAAGGCCGGTTTTCGGCGACCGGCAACATCTACCTCCTGACCACCGTTACGCATCAACGACAACCGTTTTTCTCCGACTGGCGATTGGGTCGTCTCGTCGTTCATCAGATGCGCTACATGGAGCGAGAAGGGCTTGTTCACTCCATGGCCTGGGTCGTCATGCCGGACCATTTGCATTGGCTCATTGCACTTGAGCAAGGTTCGTTGGCGGCTCTCATGTCCCGGATGAAATCCCGAAGCAGCCAGGCGTTTAAAGAGCGTACCCGTTATTCAGGTGCCGTCTGGCAAAAAGGCTACCACGACCGGGCCCTGCGCCGGGACGAAGATCTGCAGCAGGCCGCGCGCTATATCGTCGCCAACCCCCTGCGCGCCGGGCTGGTGAAACGTCTCGGTGATTACCCGCTTTGGGACGCTGTCTGGTTGTAAGTTTCGAATACCGTCGCACCCGTCACCCCACCGAAACTTTTCCCCACCCCCCCCGGTCACTGCTAAACACATCCCCTCAAGGAATAAGGCAATGGCTCGGGCAATCTGGAAGGGCGCGATCAGTTTTGGGCTGGTGCATATTCCGGTGGCGCTGGTGTCCGCCACGTCGCAGCAGGGTGTCGACTTCGACTGGCTGGACAAGCGCAGCATGGACCCGGTGGGCTACAAGCGGATCAACAAGGTCACCGGCAAGGACATCACCAAGGAAAACATCGTCAAGGGCGTGCAGTACCAAAAAGGCCAGTACGTGGTCATCAGCGAAGAAGAGATTCGCGCTGCGCACCCCAAGTCCACGCAAACCATCGGAAT
This sequence comes from Xanthomonas sp. WHRI 1810A, assembly GCF_040202885.1. NCBI lineage: Bacteria > Pseudomonadati > Pseudomonadota > Gammaproteobacteria > Lysobacterales > Lysobacteraceae > Xanthomonas > Xanthomonas sp. WHRI 1810A. The sequence continues at coordinate 3,069 of NZ_JBEGED010000027.1, read as the reverse complement.
CTTCGGCTTCGTCGACGCCGATCAGATTCCGCTGCAGAACATCGACACCCCGTATTTCCTGGCCCCCGACAAGCGCGGCGAGAAGGTGTACGCGCTGTTGCGGCAGACGTTGATCGACACCAACAAGGTTGCGCTGGCCAATGTGGTCATTCGTACCAGCCAGCACCTGGCGGCAGTTATGCCGCTGGACTCGGCCATCGTGCTGGTGCTGCTGCGCTGGCCGGCTGAAGTGCGCAGCCTCGATACCCTGGAGCTGACCAAGGACGTGACCGACGCCAAGCTGAGCAAGGCCGAGCTGGACATGGCCAAGCGCCTGGTCGAGGACATGAGTGCCGACTGGCAACCCGACGACTACCGCAACACGTTCCAGGATCAGATCATGGAACTGGTCGAAACCAAGGCCCGCGAAGGCAAGATCGAGGACGTGGGAACCGACGCCGGGGAGACTGAGCGCAAGTCGGCCGACGTGATCGACCTGACCGAGCTGCTCAAGCGCAGCCTGGGCAGCAAAGGCAGTGCCGCAAAAACTCCCACGAAAGCCAAGCCCGCCAGCAAGAGCAAGTCCGCTACCGAAGACGAAGAAGTTCCGGCCAAACGACGTGCCCCTGCCAGGAAAAAAACCAATAAGGCGTCCTGAGTGACGCCCGCCGGTGCAGAGGTGTAATCGACCATGAACAAGCCTGTCAGCGAATACGCGCGCAAGCGCAATTTCGACGTCACGTCCGAGCCGCCTGAAGCCGCCGCCCCGCACAAGGGCGACGAGGCCCATGCCCTGAGCTTCGTCATCCACAAGCATGACGCGCGCAACCTGCATTACGACTTCCGCCTGGAGCTCGACGGCACGCTCAAGAGCTGGGCGGTGCCGAAGGGGCCAAGCCTGGATCCGAAGAACAAACGCCTGGCGGTGCACGTGGAAGATCATCCGCTGGGCTACGGCACCTTTGAAGGCAGCATCCCCGAAGGCGAATATGGAGCCGGGGATGTGATTGTCTGGGACCGGGGCGTCTGGCAACCCCACGGCGACCCTCGGCAAACCTACAAGGACGGTAAGCTCAAATTCACCCTGATCGGCGAGAAGCTCACTGGCGAGTGGGCCTTGGTGCGCACTCACCTGCGCGGCAGCGGCGACAAGGAGCAATGGCTGCTGATCAAGGAAAAAGACGACGCCGTGCGCCCGGAAGACGAGTACGACATCGTCACTGACATGCCGCAGAGCGTGGTCAGTGGCGCCACCGTGGGCGAGGGCAGAAAGCCCGTCACCCGTAAATCCGCACGCAAACCTTCGGCGGCCAAGGCCGATACAAAAGCAGCGCCGGCGACGAAAAAGAAACCGGCGAAAAGCAAGACGGCGATACCGGAAAAACTCACGCCTCAACTGGCCACGCGGGTGGAGTCTCCGCCGGAAGGTGACTGGTTGTACGAGATCAAATTCGACGGTTACCGGATCCTGACGCGCATCCAGGACGGCGAAGTGCGCCTGTTCAGCCGCGATGGCGATGACTGGACCGAGCGTCTGCCGTTGCAGGCCAAGGCGTTGACCGCTATGAAGCTGGGCGATGGCTGGCTCGACGGCGAAATGGTCGTGCTCAATGACGCTGGCCTGCCGGACTTCCAGGCGCTGGAGGAAGCGTTCGAGATCGGCCGCAGCAAGGACATCGTGTACTACGTGTTCGACGCACCGTTTCTGGATGGCGAAGACCTGCGCAACACGGCGGTGGAAGAACGCCGCGCGGCGGTCAAGGCGCGTCTGGGCAAGCAGCGCAGTCGCTTGCTGCGGTTCTCGGATGCCTTCGCCGCCAAGCCCCAGGACATCATTGAAAGCGCCCGCGCGCTGTCCCTGGACGGGGTGATTGGCAAGCGCGTTGGCAGCGCTTACGACTCGACACGCAGCGCCGACTGGATCGAGCTCAAGTGCGACGAATACCCGGAAACGCCGAAGGCTGCGAAAGCGCCGGTCAAGGCCAAGGCTTCGAAAGCGACGGCGCCTGCCAAGGGCAAAAAAGCGGCGTCTTCCAGGCGCGTGCCCAAGGGCAAAATCGAGGTGGCCGGGGTGCTGATCAGCCATCCAGAACGGGTGATTGATCAGGAAAGCGGGCTGCACAAGATCGATCTGGCGCAGTTCTATGAGTCGATTGCCGACTGGATTTTGCCGCACCTGGTGCACCGGCCGGTGGCGTTGCTGCGCTGCCCGGACGGGGTGGAAGGCGAGCAGTTTTTCCAGAAGCATTGTGAGCGGCTTGCAATCCCGAACATCAAGCAGCTAGACCCAAAGCTCGACACCGGTCATGCGCGGTTGATGGAAATCGACACCGTGCAGGCGCTGGTGGGCGCGGCGCAGATGGGCACCATCGAGCTGCACACCTGGGGCGCCACCGCCGACAAGATCGAAACCCCTGATCACTTCGTCCTCGATCTCGACCCGGACCCGGCCTTGCCGTGGCGCAGCATGATCGAAGCCACCAGCATGACGTTGGCGGTGCTGGACGAACTGGGCCTTGAGGCGTTCATCAAGACCAGCGGCGGCAAGGGCATGCACATCATCGTGCCGCTGGCGCGCAGTGCCGATTGGGATACGGTGAAAGCGTTTGCCAAGGCGATTGCCCAATTCATCGCCGACAAATTGCCCGAACGCTTCACGGCGGTGATGGGGCCGAAGAATCGCGTCGGCAAGATCTTCATCGATTTTCTGCGCAACACCCGAGGCGCCAGTACCGCCACCGCGTATTCGGTGCGTGCGCGGCCGGGTTTGCCGGTGTCGGTGCCGATCACCCGGGAAGAACTGCCCACCCTCACGTCCGCGTCCCAGTGGAACATCTCCAACCTGCAGGCACGGCTGCGCAAACTCAAGGCCGACCCGTGGGCGGGCTACAAGAACAAGCAGCGCATTACCAAGAAGATGTGGAAGCAGTTGGGGGCGAAGGCGCCGGAGTGAGCGTGAAATTCTGGGGGACCGCATCCGCAGGATTGCTGCCGGTTCCCGGCAGATCGCAGGCAAGCCAGCTTGTATGGTAGAACCCGAAGGGGTGGGTGGGACTTCAAGTCAGCATCTGACTGTTTGCAGCAGTACAG